>JBKPAM010000056.1:0-66106 GCA_046726435.1 Actinomycetota bacterium | reverse complement strand
GCCGTCTCATACCGGCCCGCTCACGACGGTCACGGGCGGCAGCGGCCGGTAACCGAGGCGCTCGTCGACCGCCCGCATCGGCGCGTTGCCTTCGACCATGTCACTCACCAGCTCGCGGTAGCCGTGGTCGGCGGCCCAGCGAATCTGCGCGTGCTTCAGCGCCGTCGCGAGCCCGCGGCGGCGGTGGCTGCGCCGGACGGCCGTCAGCCCATGCTCGAGCCGGTGGGGCAGCCCCGTCTCGTAGAGGCGCGCGTAGCCCACGACGGAGCCGTCGTCGAGCGCGACGAAACCGGCGGAGGCCTGGTGCCGCTCCTTCTCCAGCCATTCGTCGCACGGCGGCGCCTCGCCCGGCAGCGGCACGTGGATCTCGGGGATGGTCTCGACGCACAGCTCGTAGACCTCGCGCAGGTGCTCGTCTCGGAGCTCGGAGATCCCGGGCGCGACCTCACCGTCGCCCGGCTCGAGCTCGCGGAGGACGTTCACCTCCCGGGTGACGTCCTCGAAGCCGCGGCGGTGGACGAACCCGAGCGATTCCGAATCGCGGACGCGACCCCAGATCGACTCCCGGCCGATCTCACACGCACGCTCGCGAACCATTGCCAGGAGCGACGAGCCGACCCCGCGCCGGCGCGACTCCGGGTGTATCCGGACCATGGCGAACGCGCTGCCTGCGACGCTCGACGGCCCCACGAACGCGGTGCCGCCGCCCTCGTGCAGGAAGCTGACGCCGTTTCCGCTCGCGGCCTCCTCGGCGGTCAGGACGCGGTCGCCCTCGACCGCGTTGTAGATCTCGGCGCAGCGCTCGAAGTCCGCGCCGGTCTCGGCGACGCGAATCATCCGGACCGCTTCAGCTTCCCGTGCTTCTTGGCGTAGCGCTCGCCGGTTCGGAAGGTCCAGAGCCCCAGCGGGACCGCAACCGCGCCGATCACGAGCAGCGGCCAGATCTCGCTCCAGAGCGACGTCAGCCCCGTGCCTTCGAGGATCGCCTCACGGCAGCCTCGCAGCGCGTACGTGGCCGGCGAGATCTTCGCGAGCGCCTGCATCCAGCCGGGGAGCACCGAGACCGGGTAGTAGACACCTGAGACGACGAGCAGCAGGCCCTGCGCGACGAACCCGAGCTGCGTTCCCTTCTCGGGCGAGATCAGCGGCAGGACCGCGGTCATCATCCCGATCCCGATGAACGAGATCGAGGCGACGATCAGCAGCACGAGCGCGGCCCCGTAGTTCGCATCCGGGAGGTGGAGGCCGAAGAAGGCGGCGACCACGCCGAAGAGCAGCACGGCGCGCACGACGCCGTAGCCGACCGCGAACAGGCCCATCCCGAACAGATGCACAGGCCGTGAGAGCGGCGCCATGAAGGTGTACTCGATCGTCCCCTCCCAGCGCTCCCAGGCGACGGTCTCGGTGAGGATCTCGAAGATGATCCCGAGGTAGGCCCAGATCACGGCACCGACGAGCAGGATCGTGGTGACCCGGTCGACGTCGATCTTCCCGCCCACCGCCGGGATGCCCTTGGCGATGAAGACGATCGTGAGCGTGTTCGCGACCGTCCAGAGGAAGAACGCGATGTCCCACCAGATGTAGCGCTTGACGAGGTAGATGTTGCGCTCGATCACGCCGCTGAGCCCGACGAGCTCGTGGCGCAGCGCCAGCGTCATCGTCCTCATTCGTCCTCCTCCCCGTGACCGTTCTCGAAGGCGTGGCCGCTCGCGGCGAAGAACGCCTCCTCGAGCGTGGTCGCGTCGTAACGGGCCTTCAGCTCGTCGGCCGGCTCGAGACAGAGCAGGTCGCCGCCGTCGAGAATCCCGACGCGGTCGGCGAGGCTCTCGGCCTCGGCGAGGTCGTGCGTGCACAGCAGCACCGTCGCGTCGTGCTCGGCGCGCACCTCGCGGATGAACTCCTGGACCTCCTGCTTCGAGCGCGGGTCGAGGCCCGTGGTCGGCTCGTCGAGCAGCAGCAGGATCGGAGCCGTCAGCAGCGCCCTGGCGAGCGCGACCTTCTGCTGCATGCCCCGGGAGAGGTTCTCCATCGGCTCGTCGCGCCGGTCCTCGGGGAAGCCGACCCTGGTCAGGATCTCGGGGATCTTCTCCTTGGTCGCCGACGGCCGCAGGCCGTAGAAGCGCGCGGCGTAGCTCAGGTTCTCGATCGCCGACATCTTCTTGAAGAAGCTCGCCTCGACCGACACGCGGTTGACGAGCCGTCTCACGGCACGCGTCTCGCGGAAGGCGTCGTGCCCGAAGACGCGGGCGGTTCCTCCGTCCGGTAGCAGCAGCGTCGAGAGCAGGCGGACGAGCGTCGACTTGCCGGAGCCGTTCGGCCCCAGGATCGCGACACACTCGCCCCTCTGAATCTCGAAGTCGACACCGCCAAGAGCGGTCACGCGGCGGCGGCCGCGCCCGTCACGGCGGGTGAACTCCTTGCGCAAGTTGTGAACTTCGAGGGCTTTCATGGGTTGCTCCAACTCGACGGGACACTGGCAGGGCGCACACGCCGAACAGGGCGGTGCGCGCGGGAACCGGAGTCAGCCGAGGAGCAACATCGCTGATCGAGGGTACCTCGGGCCGTAGACGCTCGCAACCCGAGGCGTCGCTCGCGACGCCGACGTCAGGACGTACGGGCTCCGCCCGTTCGCGTCCGTCTGCACTGACCGGTCGAGGCCGTGACCGTTCATCACGAAGGCCCTGGACAGCATCCGCCGCCGTGATTACCCTGGGCTCAGCGCTCGTCGAGGAAGGCGGGCGCGGAGGCATTGGGGCCTCAGGACTCACGGAGTCCTGGGCCCTTTTTGTTTGGTCCGAAAGGAGACGGGATGGCGACGGAAGAGGCGAGGCACTACCTGGCAAACGGCGCGGCGGAGAAGCCGGCGCCGAAGGAGACGCTCGAGTGGGCCGGCCGGACGCAGGCCCAGATGGTCGACCTCAAGTTCTGCGACCTGCTCGGGACCTGGCAGCACGTGACGCTGCCGATCGCGGCATTCGACGAGTCCGCCTTCGACGAGGGACTGGGGTTCGACGGCTCCTCGATCCGCGGCTGGCAGAGCATCTCCGAGTCGGACATGCTGCTGATGCCCGACGCGGCGAGCGCCGTCCTCGACCCGTTCACGGCCGCGCCGACCCTCTCGCTGGTCTGCGAGATCGCCGAACCGCTCAGCGGCGAGGGCTACGGCAAGGACCCACGCCGGATCGCGCGCCGCGCCGAGGCGTACCTGAGCGAGACCGGCATCGCGGACACGGCCTACTTCGGGCCCGAATGCGAGTTCTTCGTGCTCGACTCGGTCTCGTACGAGCTCGCCGACCACCGCTCGCACTACGAGATCGACTCGGCGGAGGGACACTGGCGGTCAGCCGAGCCGGGCCTCGGCTACACGGTGCGGCCGAAGGAGGGCTACTTCCCGCCCGCGCCGCACGACACGCTGCACGACCTGCGCTCCGAGATGGTGCTCACGCTCGAGCGGCTCGGGATCCCGTGCGAGTTCCACCACCACGAGGTCGCTTCCGGCGGCCAGTGCGAGATCGACCTCCGCTACCAGTCGCTCACGCGGATGGGCGACCAGGTGATGACCTACAAGTACGTCGTCAAGAACGTCGCGCGGGCGGCGGGCAAGACCGTGACCTTCATGCCGAAGCCGCTCTTCGGCGACAACGGCTCGGGGATGCACACGCACCAGTCGTTGTGGAAGGAGGGCACGCCGCTGATGGCCGACAAGTCGGGCTACGCGGGGCTCTCGCAGCTCGCCCGCGCGTACGTGGGTGGGTTGCTGGCCCACGCGCCGGCGCTGCTCGCGTTCTGCGCTCCGACGACGAACTCGTACCGGCGCCTGGTGCCCGGCTTCGAAGCACCCGTGAACCTCGTGTACTCGCAGCGCAACCGCTCGGCCTGCATCCGGATCCCGATGTACTCGGACTCGCCGAAGGCGAAGCGGATCGAGTTCCGCTGCCCCGATGCGGCAGCGAACCCGTACCTCGCATTCGCTGCGATGCTGATGGCGGGGATCGACGGCATCCAGAAGGGGCTCGACGCCGGCGAGCCGGCGGACTGGGATCTCTTCGAGGAGGACCGGGGCGTGGCGCAGGTGCCCGGCTCGTTGGCCGAGGCGCTCGACGCGCTCGAGACCGATCACGAGTTCCTGCTCGAGGGCGACGTCTTCTCCGAGGAGCTGATCCGCACCTGGATCGACTACAAGCGCGAGAACGAGGTCGACGTCGTCCGGCTTCGGCCCCATCCCGCCGAGTTCGCCCTCTACTACGACTGCTGAGTGATCTCGACGGGGACGGCGATCTCGATCCGAGACCTTCGGCCGGACGACTGGCCGGAGGTCTCGCGGATCTTCGCGGAGGGGATCGCGACCGGTAACGCGACGTTCGAGACGGAGGTGCCGTCCTGGGAGGCCTGGGACGCGGCGCATTTCGGCGAGCACCGGTTCGTGGCGGAGCGCGACGGTCGGGTGTGCGGCTGGATCGCCGCGTCGCCCGTGTCGTCCCGCTGCTGCTACGAGGGCGTCGCGGAGCTGAGCGTCTACGTCGGAGAGGAGGCGCGCGGCGTGGGCGTGGGCGTGCAGCTGCTGGCCGCCCTGGTGGAGAGCTCGGAGCGGGCCGGTCTCTGGACACTGCAGACCGGGGTCTTCCCCGAGAACGAGGCGAGCCTGCGGCTGCTGCGCCGGTTCGGGTTCCGCATCGTCGGCACGCGGAAGCGAATCGGCCGGCTGCACGGCGTTTGGCGTGACGTCGTGCTGCTGGAACGCCGGAGCGAGGCGGTCGCGTGACCCGCCAGGGACTGGCCCTCCGCCATGGCCGAAAGGGACACGTCGGAGAGCCGGCAAACCGCATGGAGCCGCGGCTGCGGCGAATGGGCCATGTCCGTGCCGGACCTGGCCAGGGGACAGTCCCTGGGACATGTCCAGAAGAGACGGTGGAGGTGGCACGGTGAACAAGGTCGAGGCGGTCGTCCTGCGAGAGCGCGTCGAGATCGTGATCGACGCCGTCGAGGAGCAGACCGGGCACGTCGGTGTGACCGTCGTCGAGGCGGTAGGGCACGGGCGCCAGCGCGGAATCACGCACGAGTACCGGGGGCGGGTGTTCGAGTCGCGCTTCCTGCCGAAGGCGATGCTCACGTTCGTCGTCGCCGACGAGCTCGCGTCCGCCGTTGCGGCAACCGTCGCCGACGCGGCCCGCAGCGGCGACGAGTGCGGCGACGGGCTCGTCTGGACGACTCCGGTCGACAACGTGCTCCACAACCGCACCGGCCTCCCGCTCCGCCGCGCAGAGGAGAAGGCCGCGTGAGCGGCCGTGGGGAGGGGGTTATGGGGAACCGGGAGGTTCCCCGGATCGCCGACCTCAGCACGGGCGCCGACCTGCGCGGCGCGCGGGCTGAGGCGAGCCCAGGAGAAGAAGGGGGCTCGTGGGGGAAACATGGTTTCCCCCACGCGACGGAGCCGAAGGCGAAGGAGGAGGCGGCATGAAGAACAGCGAGCTCCTCCTCGCCGCGAACACCCTCTGGGTCGTCGTCGCGGCGGTGCTCGTGATGTTCATGCAGGCCGGCTTCGCGTTCCTCGAGGCGGGCCTCACGCGGATGAAGAACGCCGCGCACATCGCCGGCAAGAACGTGCTGATCTTCGCCGTCTGCTCGCTCGTCTACTGGGCGGTCGGCTTCGGGATCGCCTTCGGCGACGGGAACAAGCTGATCGGCACGCACGGCTTCGCGCCGTCTGTCGACTCCCTGCTGGCGATCGGACAGGCGCCGTACTCGTTCTTCACGACCGTGCCGGGCGCCGCCGGCTACCTGTTCGAAGTCGTCTTCGCGGGCGTCTCGCTCGCGATCGTCTGGGGCGCGATGGCCGAGCGCGCGAAGCTCTGGGTCTACTTCGTCTTCGGCGCCCTGTTCACGCTCATCTACTCGGTGACCTCGCACTGGGTCTGGGGCGGCGGCTGGCTGTTCGGGCTCGGGATGCAGGACTTCGCCGGCTCGACGGTCGTCCACTACCAGGGCGCCCTCGCCGCACTCGCGGGAGCGCTGCTGCTTGGGCCGCGGATCGGCAAGTTCGACAGAGGCCGCGGCAAGGGCAACGCGATCCCGGGCCACAACATCCCCTACGCCGTCCTCGGCACGATCATCCTCTGGTTCGGCTGGTTCGGCTTCAACCCGGGCTCGACGCTCGGCGTCGTCACAGGCGACCGGGTCGGATTCTTCGCCTACGTCGCGCTGACGACGAACCTCGCCGCGGCGGCGGGCGCCGTCAGCGGCGCGATCACCGCGTGGCTGGTGCTGCGCAAGCCGGACATCTCGATGATGCTGAACGGCGTCCTCGCCGCCCTCGTGGCGATCACCGCCGCCTCGGGGTTCGTCGCGCCTTGGGCCGCGGTCGTGATCGGTCTCGTCTCCGGCGTTATCGCGGTCGTCGGCGTGCTGGCGGTCGAGCGAATCCGAATCGACGACCCGATCGGCGCCGTCGCCGTCCACGGCGTCTCCGGCGTGTGGGGCACCGTCGCCACCGGCCTCTTCGCCGTGCCGGCACTCGCGGCGACCCTGAACACCGGCCGCGGAGGCCTCGTCTACACGGGCTCGCTCCACCAGGTGTGGGTACAGCTGCTCGGCCTGGCCGCGGTCGGCGCATTCACGTTCAGCGCGTCGTTCGCCTGCCTCTGGACGATGAAGCGCGTCTGGGGGATCCGTGTCGAAGAGGAAACCGAGACAGCGGGTCTCGACGTATCCGAACATGGCATGTGGGGCTACCCCGAGTTTTACATCCCGGTCCCGGGCGGCTACGGGACGGAGGCCCACGGGCACCTGCTCGGACACGCGCATCCGCACCGCCCGCCGGCCACGGCGCCGGCGGTCGAGGAGGCCGCATGAAGCGCGGTCGCTGCACCGCGCTTGTGGCAAACTGAGCATTCGGCGATGAGGAAGCAGATGCGGAGGCCCCGGCTGCTCGTGACGATCCTGGTCGTCGCAGTGCTCGGCGGGCTCGCGGCCGGGATCGCCGTCGCGCGAGGCGGCTCCAAGCCGGTCTCCAAGGGCCCGGCCGGCGTGGTCTCCCAGGGTTCGTTCCGGACGATCACATGGGGCACGACCGGGACCGCCTCCGTCGTGCGCGACAGCTCGGGCAACCTCAAGCTCCGCCTCGGCAAGAACTTCACGACGAGGCGCGGCCCGGACGTCTGGGTCTACCTCGCCAAGTACGAGGGCTCCGTCTGGAGCGGCAAGCGGGTCGAGTGGGATCTGATCGGCCAGCTCCGCCGCGCCTGGGGCAAGCAGGTGTACGACCTGCCCGCGGCGGCGGCGCGCCCCGGAATGTCCATCGCCATCTTCTGCGGTGAGTGCGGGCGGCTCTCCGGGATCGCTCAGCTCGAGCCGGTGCGGACCCGCGCCTAGCACCACCCTGCGGTACCAGTTCGTCGACTGCCGCTGGGAGCTCGGCTCGCCGGGACGCGGGCGTGAGCTCTACCTCGCCGGCCACATCCCCGGGGCGTCGTTTCTCGACGTGGACGACGACCTCTCGGCGCCGCCGGGGCCCGCGGGGCGGCACCCACTCCCATCGGCCGAGGACTTCTCCCTCGCCGCCTCACGCGCCGGGATCGGGCCGGGCGTCTTCGTCGTGGCCTACGGGAACATGGGCGGTGCGGAGCGGCTCTGGTGGCTGCTGCGCCACTTCGGCCACGACGACTGCGCGGTTCTCGAGCTCGATGCCTGGCACGGCCCACTGAGAGAGGGCGACGAGGAGGTCGAGCCCGCCGCGTTCGTCCCGCACCCGCGCACAGGCGACACCATCGAAGCCCGAGAGCTCGCAGAGCGCCGCGCCGAGCTGGTCGTTGTCGACGCGCGGCTGCCCGAGCGCTTCCGCGGCGAGCCGAACCCGATCGACAAGGTTCCCGGCCGCATCCTGGGGGCGCGCAACGCGCCCTGGGACGAGCCGCTTCCGGAGCTAGCGAAGGGCGAGCTCGTCGCCTACTGCGGCTCGGGAGTGACCGCCTGCGTCGTCCTCCACCGCCTCGCGGTAGGAGGGCGCGAGGGCAGGCTCTACCCCGGCTCCTGGAGCGAGTGGGAGCAGCTGGGGTTGCCACGGGAGCGGGGTTGAGCCGGCCGCACCGCCAAAGCCGGTACGGCCTCTTCTGGTCGGCGTCGCAAGCGAGCGCCTAAGCAGTCGCCGCCACAACCCCCGATTTCCCAAAGCCGTTCAGGTAGGGCTCCCAGCGGTTCGGGATCCGCGGCGTGGCGAGGTGGATGAAGAGCACCGGCGCGGGCGCACGCGGGGGGCTGCGCAGCGTCATCTCGACTTCGTCCGGAAGCCGGTTGCCCTTGCGCATGTTGCAGGGAGCGCACGAGGTGACGACGTTCTCCCAGACGGAATCGCCCCCGCGGCTGCGGGGGACGACGTGGTCGAGCGTGAGGCGACCGTTGGTGGTGCCGCAGTACATGCAGCGCCACCCGTCGCGGGCGAACAGCGCCCGTCGCGAGATCTTCCGCTGCAGGGTCCGCGGCACGCGGACGTACTGGACGAGCCGGATTACGTGGGGCCACGGGAAAGCTCCCGTGGCGGATCTGAGGGGTTGGTCGAGCTCCTCGATCACCTCGGCCTTGCCCTTGAACACGAGCACGTGCGCACGACGAACGGTGGTGACGTTCAGTGGCTCGTAACTCGCGTTCAGAACAAGAACCTGCTGCATCGCGCCGAATTTAGCAGCCAGCATGCAGGACTCGGCCGAAGGCCGAGTGCTCTGCGCGGGTTCTCTTCATCGGGCCATCGCCCTCTCAACGGCCTCGGCCTCTTCCGGCGAGAGCGCTACCGAGGGGCGGCCGCGGTCGAGCTCCTTCATGTAGATGCGCGCGTAGTCGCGGCCCTGGATCGCGGTCACGACCACGCCGGACCGCGCGGAGTCGAGCACGGCAAGCGAAGCCGACTGATGCCCTCCCGTGTCCTCGTAGGCGTCGTAGCGCACGATCGATGTGTTCGTGACCGAGCCGTCCACCCGCCGGTCGACGCGCACGAGCCCGGCGGCGATCTCGTCGACGGCACGATGGAGGTCGTCGATCCGGCCCTGGAGCGAGACCGCGAAGTCGACCAGGTCGGCCTTGCCCTCCCCGAGCAGCACGGCCTGCCCCTCGCGCAGACGCCGTACCCGCCTCAGGACCCAGAACACGACCAGCAGCGAGAGCACGGCCACGGCTGCGGCTCCGATCGCGATCCAGCCGGCGGTCGCGCTCGTGACCCCCAACACGTGCTAGCCGACGATCGAGAAGATGACCGAGTAGTCGGCCGAGTTGTTGTTCGTGTTCGACTCGTCCTGCACGGGCTGGACCTCGACCTTGACCTGGCCCGGCTTACCAGGGTTCAGAGCGGGGAAGCCCGAGAAGCTGACCGTCTTCTGCTCGCCCGGGGTGATGAAGCCGATCGTGGCCCGTTTCACGACGTCCTTGCTTCCCGCCTGGAGGATCCTCAGGGTGACCGGGATGTTCGCCTCCTGCGAGTCGCCGGAGTTCTCGATGGTGACCTGGAAGCTCAGGTTCGTCCGCAGGGTCACGGTCGTCTGGCTCGAGGTGCTGAGCTCGGTGTTCTGCGGGAAGACCTTCGTCGAGACGAGGTTCGTCCCGCGCAGGCCGCCCTGGCTGGGCGTGATCGCAGTGCCGCGGATCTTGCTCAGCACGGTGGCCATCGCCTGCGGCGACACGAGCTCGGAGGTCTGAAGGAAGGTGGAGGACGGGACGAGCGGCCCGCCGCTCGCGCTCGTGCCGGTGACGCCTTGCCGCTTGAGCACGGCGGAGGCGGGAGCCTTGAACGAGTCCTCGTAGATCACGTCGCTCGCGAGCAGCCGCTGCATCTGCGCCGCGAGGACGGTTCCGGCGCGCGTGGTGTCCTTCACCTTCGCGGTTGCGGCCAGCGCGCCCGTGAGCCCGGTCAGGCCGCTGACCCGGTACTGCAGCGCCTGGATCAGCGCCTGGTGCTCGTCGGTCAGCGTCCCCGGCGGCTTGATCTGCCGCGCGCGCTGGACGTCGAGCTGCTCCTGCCGCGCGAGGCCCCCGATCCGCTGCTCGACCTGGGCCTCCTTCAGGCCCTGCTCGGAGAGCGCCTGGCTCAGCCCGCGCCCGATCTGCTGCGAGGAGCCTGCAACCTCGGAGACCTTGCCCATGTAGTCCTTGTAGGTCTTCTCCTTGCTCGCCTCGCTGCAGCTCTGGATCCAGAACACGAGCAGGACGACGATCAGGATCGCGAACGCGATCAGCCCGACGAGGCGGAGCAGCGGCGTGAGGTTGGTCGGCCCGCTCGGCGGCCGCCTCGGGCCGCGCGGGCCGCGGCGCGGAATGATCCCCTCACGCGGGCTCTCCTGAGTCGGCGGCTCTTCGTCCTCGAAGAAGTCGAAGTCGATGTCGGTGTCGTGCTCTGTCACGGGCACCCGCTTTTGCAGGAAAAAGTCGGCTCACTCTAGCGACTCCGTCGGCCGGGGCAGGACTCTTCCGCGGAGCGCCAAACCAAGAGCATCGTGGCCGAGGCTGCCCTTGCGTTGTCGACCAGCGAGCTCGTGGCCGAGCGCTACCGGCCGCTGCGTCCGCTGGGCAGCGGCGGCTCGGGCTCGGTCTGGCTCGCGCGCGACGAGCACACCGGGCTCGACGTCGCCCTGAAGATCGTCCCCCGCGAGGGCAAGGCTGCCACGCGGGCCGAACGGGAGGCCCTCGCGGCGGCGCGGCTGCGCCACGAGCGCTGCCTGCGCGCGTACGGGCTCGACCGAGACGTCCGCAACGTCTACATCGCCTACGAGTACGTCCCCGGGCAGACCATGCGGCAGGCGCTCCGGGCCGGCGAGCTGGACGAGGCGGCGGCGGTCGAGACGGCCGCGCAGGTGCTCGACGGGCTCGCCCACGCGCATGCGCGCGGGATCGTCCACCGTGACGTGAAGCCCTCGAACGTGCTGCTCGCGGAAGAGGAGGAGATCTCCGTTCGGCTGCTCGACTTCGGCCTCGCGCAACTCGCGGAGGAGGAGTCGCTCACGGCGACCGGCGACGTGCCTGGCACCCTCGCGTACGTGCCGCCGGAGCGGCTCGTGCACGGCGAGTCGGGAGGGCCGCCGGCCGACGTCTGGGCGGTCGGGACGATGCTCTGGGAGGCGCTCGCCGGGTGGCATCCGTTCTGGAACGGCTCGCTGCTTGAGACGGCAAAGCGGATCGAGGCCGGCGCGGCGCCGCTCTCCCAGGCGCGCCCGGACCTGCCCAAGCCGTTTTGCGCGCTCGTCGACCGGATGCTCGCGCTCGACCCCGCGCAGCGTCCTTCCGCGGCGATGCTCGCCGTCGAGCTGCGTGACGGCTTCGCCGAGCGGCTCCGGCGGCGCAAGACGAAGACGACGATCCCGGCTCCGCGCGTGCCGTGGCAGCTCGCCGCCCCCGCCGCCGCAGCGCTGTTCGCGGGCTGGACGACCGCGGTGCTCCCGTTCTTCCCCGGGTTCTTCGTTCCGCTGCTTGCCGTCCTCGCCGGCGCACTGACGCTCACCCGCCCGCGACTCGGCCTCGCGTTCACGCTCGCCGTGCCGGTGTTCCCGCTCGGCAACATCTCCTCCGGGCTGGCGCTCCTCTACGGGGCGATCGCCTGCTGCTGGCTCGTGTTCTCGTGGCGCTCCCCGCGAACGGGCCTCTTTCTCGCGCTCGGGCCGCTGCTCGCGCCCGTGCTCGCGCTCGGGCTCCTCCCGCTCGCCGCACAGCCGATCGGCGGCCGCGTCAGGCGAGCCTGCCAGGTCGTGGCCGCCGTCCTGCTCGCCGCGCTCGTCGCCGGCCTGCGCCACGTGCCGCTTCCCTTCACCGGAGCGGCGCCGCCCAAGGGCCTCGGGATCGCGGGCAGCGAGGATCCGTTCGCGGTCGCAAACACCCTTCTGCGTGCGCTCGGGTCGCATCCGGCCCTGCTGCTGGAGGCCGCCGTCCTGGCGGCGGCCGCGGTCGCCCTGCCGTTAGCGCGCGAGCGCGGGCTCTGGGCGATCGCCGGGCTCGGTGCCGGCCTGATCGCGCTGACGCTCCTCCCCGTGCCGGCCGTGGCAGCAGCGCCGCTCGTGCTCGCCGCATGGGCCACCTGTGCGATCCTGGCGCTGCAGCCACGCCTGCCAGAGCTGCAGCTCCCTCGCCTCGGAGGGATCGGTCAGGGCCGCAGGGCCCGGAGTTAGCATTCAAGACCCGGGGATAACCGGGTCGAATGAGCGTCCTCAGAAACATCGAGCACAAGATCGAAGGCCTGTTCGAAGGGGTCTTCGGCCGCGCCTTCCGCACGCACGTGCAGCCGGTCGAGCTCGCGCGCAAGCTCGTCAAGGAGATGGAGGACCACCGCGTGGTCTCGGTCTCGCGTGTCTACGCGCCTAACGAGTACACCGTCTACCTCGCGCCCTCCGACCGCGAGCAGTTCACGAACTACGAGGACTCCCTCCGCAGCGAGCTGCAGGAATACCTCGCCGAGAACGCGCGCCGCGAGCGCTACGAGATGCTCTCCCCGCCCGAGGTCCTCTTCGAGACGGACGACGACCTCGAGATGGGCGAGTTCGGAATCGCCACCCGCATGGTGCAGGGCGCGACGCCTGAGCCCGGCGCGCCGCCGGCGCAGCCCGAGCCCGCCGGGACGATGGTCTACCGCAAGCCGCCCGCCGCAACGGAGGCCGTCTCGTCCGAGGAGCTCGGGCTCGGGCGCGAGGTCGTGAGCCTCACCGTCAACGACACCAAGCATGAGCTCGACGGCAACCGTGTCACCATCGGCCGCTCGAAGGAGTGCGACATCCAGCTTCCCGACCCGAACGTCTCGCGCAAGCACGCCGAAGTTCGCCAGGAAGGCGCCGCGTACTGGGCGATCGACCTCGACTCGACGAACGGGATGGAGGTGAACGGGCACCGCCTGAAGCGCGCGAAGCTGCGGCAGGGCGACCGGATCACGCTTGGGTCGACCGAGCTCGTCTTCCGGCGGGAAACCGAGCCGGGGGACTAATGCTTGCGTCGGTCGCCGTCTCGGAGGCTCTGCTCGTCCTCAAGCTGGTCTTTCTCGTGCTGCTCTACCTCTTCATCTGGAGGATCGTGCGCTCCGCGGCGCGCGACGTACGGATGCCCCAGGAGAGCTTCGTGCTCGCACCGGGCTCGGTTCCGGGCCTGGGGGAGGACCAGCGCCGGATCGAAAGCGGGCGGCTGGTCGTCCTGTCGAGCCCGGCGCTCGAAGAAGGCGACGAGCTCGCGCTCAACTCGTCCTCGCTGCTCGTGGGCCGCGGCTCGCGCAACGACGTCGACCTGACCGGAGACGAGTACGCCTCCTCAAAGCACGCGCGGATCGAGCCGCGCCGCGACGGGGTCTGGCTGGAGGACGTCGGCTCGACGAACGGCACCTACCTGAACGGGATTCAGGTGACGCAGGCCAAACGCCTGACCGCCGGTGACGTCGTTCGGATCGGCGAGACCGAGCTGAGGTACGAGGCGTGAGGCGTCGCTTGCGATGCCGATGTCAGGACGCGCGAGCTTTGCTCGTGCGTCCGTCTGAAACGACCGGTCGATGCGCTGTGCGTCAGGGTGTGGCGGCATGAGTCTCGGACCGAGCGCGAGCCTCACCGACACGGGGCGCAGGAGGCGCCACAACGAGGACGCCTACGTCTGCGAGCCGCCGCTCTTCGCGGTCGCGGACGGGATGGGCGGCGCGCAGGCAGGCGAGCTCGCCTCCAGCCTCGCGGCCGAGGCCCTGCGCGACGACACCTCCGAGCGGGCGGGCGGCGAGCAGCGGGTCGACGAGTTGATCCAGGCCGCGAACCGGCGCGTCTACGAACGGCAGTCGGAGGACGCCGCCGCGTCAGGGATGGGCACGACGATGACCGTCGCGCTCGTCGAGGACGGGCGGGTCGCGATCGGCCATGTCGGCGACTCGCGCGCGTACCTGATCCGCGACCGGCAGCTCGAGCAGCTCACGGAGGACCACTCGCTGGTCGCCGAGCTCGTCCGGAGCGGCAAGCTCTCCCCGGAAGAGGCCGAGGGACACCCGCAGCGCTCGGTGATCACGCGCGCCCTCGGGACCGACCCGGACGTCGACGTCGACACGTTCTCGGTCGAGACCAAGCCCGGCGACCTCTTCCTCCTCTGCTCGGACGGGCTCACGGCGATGGTCGACGACGAGACGATCCTCGACGAGGTCGGGCGCCACCGCGACGACCTCAGGGCCGCGGCGAAGGCGCTGGTGCGCGCCGCGAACAAGAGCGGCGGCGACGACAACATCACGGTCGTCTTCTTCGAGATCGTCGGCGACGAGGAGGCGGAGAAGACCGTCACGTTGCCGCCGGTCGAGGACGATGAGCAAGCCACGCTGGACGAGCTCGACCGCGTTCCCGTGATCGCGACGGAGGACGGAAGGCGCCCCGCGGCGCCACCGCGGAGAAGAAGGCGGGGGCGGGTTCTCGCCGCGATCGTGTTCCTGCTGGTGATCGGAGCGGCGGGTGTCGTGCTCTGGGGCCTTTGGCGCTCGCACTTCGTCGGGGTCGAGGCGGACGGCCACGTCGCCGTCTACCAGGGCGTCCCGTGGAACGTCGTCGGCGACGTCCACCTCTACCGGGCCGTGTACGTGAGCCCCCTGCTCGCCGCGCAGCTGAGCGAGAGCGAGCGGCGCAAGCTGTTCGACCACTCGCTGCGCAGCGAGGACTCGGCCCGGTCCGAGGTGCGGGTCTACGAGGAGCAGATCGGAGCCAGATGAGTGCGAGGAACCGCGAGCTCGCGAACCTCGTCGTCGTCGGCATGCTCACCGCGCTCGGCTTCGCCAGCGTCTACATCGCGCGGCAGGACGTCGTCTCGACCGCCTCGCTCTCGTACGCGGCCTTCTTCTTCGCGCTCTACCTCGCCGCGCACCTGGTGGCGCGCTACACGGTGCCCTTCGCCGACCCGTACCTGCTGCCGATGGCGGCGCTGCTGACTGCGGTGGGCCTGACCGAGATCTACCGGCTGAACCCGTCCGACGCCTTCCGCCAGGGGCTCTGGATCGTGGTCGCCCTCGGCGCTTTCGTGGTCGTCCTGCTCCTGCTGCACCGCGACTACCGGCGGCTCGAGAGCTACAAGTACCTCTTCGGCCTGACCGCGATCGGGCTGCTCGTGCTCCCCGCGCTGCCCGTGCTCGGGACGACCGTCAACGGCGCGCGCCTGTGGATCCACTTCGGGTCGCTCCAGTTCCAGCCGGGCGAGCTCGCGAAGGTGTTCCTGATCGTCTTCCTCGCCGGCTACCTGCGTGAGAAGCGCGAGGTGCTCGCCCAGGGTCGCCTGAAGGACTTCGGCCCGCTGCTCCTGATCTGGGGCGGCGCGATGCTCGTCCTGATCGAGACGAACGACCTCGGCTCGGCGCTCCTCTACTTCGGGATCTTCCTCGCGATGCTCTACGTCGCGACGGCCCGCGCCCTCTACGTCGGCCTGGGCCTGGCGCTCTTCGTCGCCGGCGCCTTCGGCGTCTACCACTACGTCGCCCACGTCCGTGAGCGTGTGACGATCTGGCTCCACCCGTGGACCGACCACGCGGTCCCCTGTGCGATCAACGGGAAGATGCTGCCGCGGCAGGACTGCGCCAGCTACCAGCTCGTCAAGTCGCTGTACTCGGTCGCGCACGGGAACTGGACCGGGACCGGCTTCGGCAAGGGCACGTTCGAGACCACGAGCGGGAACCAGCTGATTCCGTACCTGAACACGGACTTCATCTACTCGGCGCTCGCGCAGGAGATGGGCCTGATCGGGGTCTCCGCACTACTGCTCGTCTACATGCTCGTCGTCGCGCGCGGCTTCAAGATCGCCATGCTTGCCCACGACGGCTTCTCCAAGCTGCTCGCAGTCGGGCTCACGTTCGCCTTCGCCCTGCAGACCTTCATCATCGTCGGCGGGATCCTCCGCCTGATCCCGCTGACCGGGATCACGCTTCCGTTCGTGAGCTACGGCGGCTCGAGCGTCGTCGCGAACTTCGTCCTGCTCGCGGGCCTCCTGCTGGTGTCCAACCGCGCCAACGCGGAGCGCGCATGAACAAGCAGATCGCACGGCTCGCGCTCGTCGGCGTCGCGCTCGTGGCGGCGCTGATCGTGGCGACGACGTACTGGCAGACCTGGGCGACGGCCGGGCTGGCCGACCGCCAGGACAACGAGATCCAGCGCGTGGCGCAGTTCTCGATCAAGCGCGGGCTCATCCGCGCGGCGGACGGCACGATCCTCGCCACGAACCGGGCACGCAAGGTCGGCGGGCAGACGCTCTACTTCCGCCGCTACCCACAGGGCGGGCTCTTCGCCCACGTCGTCGGCTACTCGACGCAGTCGCGCGCCCGTGCAGGGCTCGAGTCGTCGCTCAACGACTACCTGACCGGCTCGAACTCGAACCTCGGCACCGTGCTGAAGACGACGCTGGACCGGATCCGCGGCGCGACCATCAAGGGGAACAACGTCTGGCTGACGCTGCGGCCGGGCGCGCAGCGCGTCGCCATGCAGCAGCTCGCCGGCAAGTGCGGCTCGGTGGTGGCGATCGACCCGCGCACGGGCAAGGTGCTCGTGATGGCCTCGCGGCCCACGTACGACCCGAATCTCGTCGAGAGCAACTTCCGCAAGATCAGGACCACGAGCTCCGCCTGCAGCCCGGCCGCCCCGCTGCTCAACCGCGCCACAGACGGCCTCTTCGTCCCCGGCTCGATCTTCAAGGTCGTCACGAGCGCGGCCGCGCTCGACTCCGGCAAGTACTCGATCAACTCCACCTTCGTCGACCGGGGCTACTGCATCGAGTACGGCAAGCAGGTCAGGAACTTCGGCGACCAGAGCGGGCCCGAGGTCTTTGGCTCGGTCAACTTCCTGCAGGCGCTGGAGCACTCGATCAACGCGGTCTTCTGCGAGATCGGCAAGTCGATCGGCGCCGGCCGCATCCTGGGGACCTCCAAGCAGTTCGGCTTCTACAAGGACCCGCCGCTCGAGACTCCGGGCAACGAGCGCTCGCCGAGCGGGCTGTACAACAACGGCAAGCTCTTCTACCCGAGCGACCCGAGAACGCAGGTCGACCCGGGGCGCCTCGCCTTCGGGCAGGAGCGGATGCTGACGACGCCGCTGCAGATGGCGATGGTGGCCGCGGCGGTCGGCAACAAGGGCGTGATCATGGAGCCGCACGTCGTCGACCGGATCACCTCGCCCGGCGGCGGGGTCGTGACGCGCACGCGCGCGCGGAAATACACGCGCGCGATGCGCACGGGCACCGCCAACGCGATCGAGCAGATGATGGAGGCAGTCGTCACCGGGGGCACGGGGACGAATGCGCAGATCCCGGGCGTCCGCGTCGCCGGCAAGACGGGAACCGCCGAGACGGGCGGCACGCTGAACACGACGTGGTTCATCGCCAACGCACCTGCGGGAGCGCCGCGCGTGGCGATCGCGGTCGTGCTCCAGAACCAGAGCGGCGTAGGCGGGACGACGGCCGCGCCGATCGCGAAGGCCGTCATGCAGGCGATCCTCGCCAAGAGGTCGAACCCCTAACCTTGCGATGAAGACACATGGCCGTCTCTGACACGCTGATCGGCACGGTCTTCGACGGCCGTTACCGGATCGTGCGCAAGCTCGGCGCGGGCGGGATGGCCGACGTCTACCTCGCCGAAGACCAGGAGCTCGGCCGCCGCGTTGCGATCAAGATCCTCAACGACCGCCACGCGGCCGACGACTCGTTCATCGAGCGCTTCCGGCGCGAGGCCAAGAACGCAGCCGGCCTCTCGCACCCGAACATCGTCTCGATCTACGACCGCGGCCGGGCCGAGGACACCTACTACATCGCGATGGAGTACCTCGACGGGCGCTCGCTCAAGGAGCTGATCGTCGGCCGCGGGCCCGCGCCGGTGAAGGTCGCGATCGACTACACGCGCCAGATCCTCGCGGCGGTCGGCTTCGCCCACCGCCACGGGATCGTCCACCGCGACATCAAGCCGCACAACGTGCTGGTGGGCGCCGAGGGACGGCTGAAGGTGACCGACTTCGGCATCGCCCGCTCGGGCGCGAGCCAGATGACCGAGGTCGGCTCGATCATCGGCACGGCCCAGTACCTCTCGCCGGAGCAGGCCCGCGGCGCTCCGGTCGACCAGACCTCCGACCTCTACTCGGTCGGGGTCGTGCTCTACGAGATGCTGACCGGACAGGTCCCCTTCACCGGCGACACGCCGCTCGAGATCGCGATGAAGCACCTCTCGGAGGTGCCGACCCCGCCGTCGGAGCTCCGGGAGGAGGTTCCGCACGACCTCGACTCGGTGGTGCTGCGGGCGCTCGCCAAGGAGCCGGCCGAGCGCTACCAGAGCGCGGACGAGATGGACGCAGACCTCACCCGCGTCGCCCAGGGGCTGCCGGTCGACCCGGACACCGAGACCGCGGCGACCGCGGTGCTGGCGGGCGCAGGCGTGATGGCCTCAGCGCCCACCTCGGTGCTGACGCGCCCGGACGAGGCGGTAACGCGGCCCGTGCCGCCGGCACGGATGCCGCCGGCGGGCTACTACGGCTACGAGGGTCCGCCCCGGCGGCGGCGCCCGATCTGGCCCTGGGTGCTGTCGATTCTCCTGCTGGCGGCCGCGGGAGCCGCGGCCTGGTTCGCGTACACGAAGATCCAGGACCAGCTGAGCTCGAACAAGCCTGTCTCCGTGCCCAAGGTGGCGGGAATCGAGGAGCACCTCGCGGTGGCGAAGATCCGGAACGCGGGACTAGTTCCTGACGTGCGGCGCCGTCCGGACGAGACCATTCCAAAGGGAACGGTCATCGAGCAGAGCCCTCCTGCCGGATTGCATATCCAGAAGGGCCAGACGGTCACCATCACAGTCTCGCGTGGTCTGCCGCAGGTGCAGGTGCCGAGCGTGGTCGGCAAGACACGCGACGACGCCGTCAGCACGCTCGTCAATGCCGGCCTGAAGGCGCAACCCGTGGCCCTGGTGCATTCGAGCAAGCCGGAGGGCACCGTCACGGCCCAGGACCCGCCCGCAGGCTTGACCGTCGTGAAGGGCTCGCACGTGCGCATCAATGTCTCCAGCGGCCCAGCGGACGTGAGCGTGCCGTCCGTGATCGGGCTGTCGTTCGCCCAGGCGAGCGCGTCGCTGCAGAACCAGGGCTTCGCGGTCGGGGCGCCGCAGTACGTCGACAGCGACCAGCCGAAAGGCACGGTCGTCGACCAGAGCCCGAGCGGCTCCGCCCCGCCCGGCTCGACGATCACGCTGAGCGTCTCGAGAGGCCCGAAGATGTCGACGGTCCCCGACGTCACGAGCCAGGACGAGCAGTCGGCGAGCTCCGCCTTGGACAGCGCAGGCTTCAAGGTGCAGGTGCAGCGCCAGGACGTGAACGACCCGGGCCTCGACGGGATCGTGCTCAGCCAGAACCCGACGGGCAACACGAAGGCGACGCAGGGCTCGACGGTGACGATCGTGGTCGGCCGCTTCTCGGCCTTCAGCCCGCCGCCCCCGCCGATCCCGTGAGCCGGCGGGTCCGCGTCGCGGTCCTCCTCGGCGGCCGCTCCTCCGAGCATGAGATCTCGTTGAACTCTGCGCGCTCGGTGCTCGACGCGCTCGACCCGGAGCGGTACGAGACGGTGACGGTCGAAATCGGCCGCGACGGGCGCTGGGAGCTCACAGCTGGCGGCAACTCCGACGGCTCGGTCGCCGAGACGCTGCCCGTGCCGACGACGAAGGTGCCGGCGACGCTGGGCGAGGTGGATGTCGTCTTCCCGGTCCTGCACGGGCCGTTCGGCGAGGACGGGACCGTGCAGGGCCTGCTCGAGCTCGCGGGAGTGCCCTACGTGGGCGCGGGTGTGCTCGGCTCGGCGCTTGCGATGGACAAGGACGTCTTCAAAGCTGTCATGCGCGACCGTGGCGTACCGGTCACGAGAAATATCACGATTCGCCAGGGGGGAAAGCCTGAAAACCCATTCGGCTTTCCCGTTTTTGTCAAGCCTGCGCGGCTGGGCTCCTCGGTCGGGATCTCGAAGGCGCGCACGGAGGACGAGCTGGCGGCAGCGGTCGAGCTCGCGTTCCGGCACGACGAGAAGGTGCTGGTCGAAGAGTTCGTCGAGGGGATCGAGGTCGAGTGCGGCGTGCTGGGCAATGAGAAGCCGCAGGCCTCGCTCCCCGGTGAGATCGTCTCCCACGGCTTCGAGGGCGCGGACTGGTACGACTACTCGGCCAAGTACGACGAGGGCGGCATGGACCTCGTCATCCCGCCGCGGCTTCCCCAGGAGACAATCGAGCGCGTGCAGGAGCTCGCAGTGGCCGCGTTCGTCGGCGGCGAGTGCGAGGGCATGGCTCGCGTCGACTTCTTCGTTCGCCCGGAGGGTGAGGTGCTCCTGAACGAGCTCAACACCATCCCCGGCTTCACGGCCACCAGCGTCTACGCCGAGCTGTTCGAGGCCTCGGGCCTGCCCTATCCCGAGCTGGTCGACCGCCTCGTCCAGCTCGCGCTCGACCGGCACGAGCGCCGTTCACGTCTCCGCTACTGAGGGCCCTTTGCCGTGACCTCGTTCACGTGCACCGAGTTGCTCTGACCGAGGTTCGTGATCCAGACGACGTAGTACTGCACGCGAGGGCCGTTGAACGTGAACGTCGCCTTGGAGCCGACGGTCTGCCGGTTGGAGACCGCGGTGAAGGTTCCGTCTGCCGACGAGCCGGCCTTGATCACGGCCGTGAAGCCCGGCGTGTCGGAGGTGACGGTCATCTGGGAGAGCTTGTGCGGCGACCCTGCGTCGAGCAGGAGGCCGACGCCCGACTTGAGGCTGCCGAAGTCGCTGCTGCCGTACTGCTCGGTCTTCCAGTAGGTCCCGGCCCGGCCGTCGGTCGCGTAGGAGGCCGTCTCGTCGTGCTCGCCCTGGTCACCAAGCGGGTCGTAGCCCGTCACCGCGTTGAGCGTGACAGAGACCGGCGTGGATCCGACCACGCCCGTCTTGTGCACGAGGTTGGAGATCTTCGACCCCGAGTCGGTGAAGGTGAAGACCGCCGCCAGGATCCCGGCAAGCACCGCAAGGCCCGCCAGCAGCATGATCAGCGGCCACACGCTCGGCCGCTCCGCCGGAGGCTTCGGAGGGCGGTCTCGCCGGCGCCGGCGCAGTGGTGCCACGACCATCGTCTCGGCGGCGGAGAGGCCGTCTCCCGGGTTGTCGAGGCACGCCCTGAGCTCGGTGCACAGCTCGTCCATCGAGCCGAACCGGCCGCGCGGGTCCTTCGCCATCGCGCGGCGCACCGCGGCGTCGAGGCGAGGGGAGACGTCCGGTCGCTTCGCCCGCACGCTCGGCGCCGGCTCGTTGATGTGGCGTAGCGCGACCGCGACGAAGTTGCCGCCGGGGAAAGGCACCTCGCCCGTCAGCAGCTCGTAGAGCACGGCGCCGAGCGAGTAGACGTCGCTCTGCGCATCGACGCGCCCTCCCCGCGCCTGCTCGGGCGAGATGTAGTCGCTCGTTCCCATTACCGTTCCGGTCTGCGTGAGGCCTCCGTGCACCTCGAGGGAACGGGCGATCCCGAAGTCCGTCACCTTGGTCTGGCCGTCGCCGTTCAGGAGCACGTTCTGGGGCTTCACGTCGCGGTGCACGATCCCGTGCTCGTGCGCGAACCCCAGCGCGCGGGCTACTGGGAGCACGAGCTCGATCGCCTTACGCTCGGGCAGCGGCCCCTCGCGCTCGAGGAGCACCTTCAGGTTCTCCCCGTCGACGTACTCGAAGACGATGAACTGCTTGCCTTCCTGCTCGCCACGGTCGATCACGGTGACGATGTTCGGGTGCGAGAGCTGCGCCACCGAGCGCGCCTCGCGGCGGAAACGCTCGACGTAGTCGCCCTCGGCCGTGAATTGCTCGTGCAGCACCTTGAGCGCGACGTGGCGCTCGAGCAGCGTGTCGTGAGCGCGGTAGACGCTCGACATGCCGCCGGTGCCGACGAGCTCCTCCAGCTCGTAGCGTTCGGAGATCAGCTCGCCGACCACTTGCCCCATTGTGCCCGTGGTTGCGCGCGCTAAGCCAGCGAAGCTTCGAGCGCCTGTTCCCAGACGTCGAGCGCCTCGTCGAGCTCGGCGTCCGAGATCACCAGCGGCACCAGCACGCGAATGCAGTTCGAGTAGATGCCCGACTTGAGCAGCAACAGGCCGCGTTCCGCCGCGGCCTCGACGACCCTGGTCGCGAGGTCCGGTGCAGGGCTCTTGGTGGCACGGTCGTGGACGAGCTCGATCGCCAGCATCGCGCCGAGGCCGCGCACGTCACCGATCGCGTCCCAGCGACCCTGCCAGGCGGTCATCCGGGCCCGGATCGTCTCGCCGATAGCCGCGCCGCGCTCGCTCAGGCCTTCCTCCTCGAACACGTCGAGGACCGCCAGCGCGGCGGCCTGCGCGACGGGGTTGCCGACGTACGTGCCCCCGATCGCCGAGTCGCCCGGCGCGTCCATGATCTCCGCTTTGCCTAGCACGGCGGAGAGCGGCAGGCCGGCGGCGATCGACTTGGCGACCGTGACGAGGTCAGGCTCGATCTCGTAGTGGTCGATGCCCCACATCCGGCCCGTGCGGCCGAAGCCCGTCTGCACCTCGTCGACGACGAGGACGATGCCGTTGTCGTCGCAAATCCTCCGCACGCCCTCGACGAACTCGGGCGGCGCGACCACGAAGCCACCCTCGCCCTGCACGGGCTCGAGCACGATCGCCGCGACGGTTTCTGCAGCGATCTGTGTGACCAGCGCACGCTCGAGTGCATCGAGCGCCTCCCCCGCGGTCGGCCCGCGGTACTCGTTCGGAAACGGCACGCGGTAGACCTCGGGGGCAAACGGCCCCAGGCCCGCCTTGTACGGATGGGTCTTCGAGGTCAGCGTCAGCGAGAGCAGCGTCCGCCCGTGAAAGCCGCCCTCGAAACCGATCACGGCCGGGCGGCCGGTGTATGAGCGCGCGAACTTGATCGCGTTCTCGACGGCCTCGGTGCCGGCATTGAAGAACGCCGCCTTCGCCGGCTTGCGTACCGGGGCGAGCTCGCAGAGGCGCTCGGCGAGGGTGACGTAGACCTCGTAGGGAACGATCGTGAAGTCCGTGTGCGAGAAGCGGCCGAGCTGCTCCTGTGCCGCCGCAACCACCTGCGGGTGCGAGTGGCCGACGTTGAGGCAGCCGACGCCGCCGGTGAAGTCGAGGAACGTGTTGCCGTCGACGTCGGTGAGCGTCGCGCCCTGCGCGCGGTCGGCGACGACGGGCAGGAACACCGAGAGCGGGTCCGCGACAACGCGTTCCTTGCGCTCGAGGATCGCCTTCGAGTTGGGGCCCGGAATCTCGGTCCGGAGGTCGATCGTCCGCGTCACCGCCATCGAGCTGACGATACCGCAGCAACCGGTCGAGTGCATACGTGAATAACGGGCATGCAGCGCGGCCCGTCGTAGAATCGCGCCGTGGTCCTCTCCGACCGCACGATCCGGCGGCTGCTCGGTGAGGGTCGGATCGGCATCGACCCCTACGACGAGGCGCTGCTGCAGCCGTCGAGCGTCGACGTGCGGGTCGACCGCTTCTTCCGCGTCTTCCACAACGCGCGCTACCCGTTCATCGATGTCAAGGAGCCGCAGGAGGAGCTGACCGAGCTCGTCGAGATCGACGGCGCACGGCCGTTCATCCTCCACCCGGGCGAGTTCGTGCTGGGATCGACGCTCGAGCGCGTGACCCTCCCCGACGACCTCGTGGCGAGGCTGGAAGGCAAGTCGAGCCTGGGAAGGCTCGGGCTGCTGATCCACTCGACCGCCGGCTTCATCGACCCGGGCTGGGACGGCCACGTGACGCTCGAGCTGTCCAACGTGGCGAACCTGCCCATCACGATCTACTTCGGCATGAAGATCGGGCAGCTCTCCTTCGTGCAGCTGTCCGAGCCGGCCGAGACGCCGTACGGGGCGGGGGCGCTCGGCTCGAAGTACCAGGGCCAGCAGGGCCCGACACCGAGCCGCTACTGGCAGAACTTCGAGGAGGAGTGATTCCGTGATCTTGGTCACCGGGGCAACAGGGTTCATCGGGCCGCGGATCGTGCAGGCGTTGCGAGACCGGGACCGGCCGGTTCGCGCCCTCGTCCGCAAGCCGGACAGCAACGTCGCCTCGACGCTCGCGGTATGGGGCGCCGAGCTCGTCCAGGGAGACATGACAGATGCCGCGAGCCTTCAGCAGGCGGTCGAGGGTTGCGAGACGGTCGTGCACCTCGTCGCGATCCGGCAGGGCCGAGAGTCGGAGTTCAAGCGCGTGATGGAGGAGGGCACACGCTCGCTCGTCTCGGCGGCCGGGGAGGCCGGTGTCCGCCGGTTCGTCCTCATGAGCGCGCTCGGGACGAAGGAGGAGTCCAAGGACCTCGTGCCCTACTACCACGCCAAGTGGGAGCAGGAGCAGACCCTGCGCGGCTCGGGAATCGAGCACGTGATCTTCCGGCCGAGCTTCGTCTTCGCGTCCGACGGCGGCATCCTCCCGACCTTCCGCAGGCTGGCGCGGCTCGCCCCCGTGACGCCGATCATCGGCTCCGGCGAGCAGGGTCTCCAGCCGATCTGGATCGACGACGTCGCTGCCTACTTCGCGGAGGGTGTCGAGCGCGCGGACGCGGCGAACCGAATCTTCGAGCTCGGCGGTCCCGAGGCCGTGACGTGGAACGAGCTCTGGGAGCGGCTCAAGCGTGCGCTCGGGGTGCGGCGGCCGAGCGTGCACGTGCCGTTCGGCGCAATGCGGGCGAACGCGCTCGTCACGGAGCGCCTGCCCGGCAACATCCCGCTCACCCGTGACCTGCTCACGATGCTCGAGCACGGCGACAACGTCGTCTCCAACGACGATGCGGTGAAGACGTTCCAACTTCCGCTCGTCCCGCTGGAGGAGCAGCTCCGTCGAGCAGCAGCCTGATGCGCCTAGAAAGAGACAAGGGGCCGCACAAGGCGGCCCCTTGATCCGGTTACCAGCGTTGAACTAGTAGAGGCGCTTCCTGCCGGCTCCTGGTAGTCCGTGCCGGCGGCGCGACGGCATCCCTTGCGATGCCGGTAAGAGGGTGGCCCGGTTTTGCCGGACGCCCGCTCTGGTACGCGAGCCCCCTACGCTGGCTAGGCGGTTCCCCGTAGGTCCCGGGGACGCGCCTCTACCCGCTGGTACCTCCACTGCCCGTACTTGATGAACTCACTCTCGGACCACCTCCTTTCCGCGGTAACGCCAACTGTACACGTTGGTGCGAACGACACCGCCGCGCGATTCCGGCTCAAGACGGCCGCGCCGCTGAGGCAGCGCTCGCGCTGCCGCCGTAGAGGCGCTACCGGCTCTGCCGGTGGCGCCGTCTTGATCCGGCACGGCCTCTTACGGTCGGCGTCGCAAGCGAGCGTGTTAAACGGCCGCGCCGGCAAAGCCGGCACAGCCTCTTACGGTCGGCGTCGCAAGCGAGCGTGTTAAACGGCCGCGCCGGCAAAGCCGGCACAGCCTCTTACGGTCGGCGTCGCAAGCGACGCCTTAGGCGTCGCGCAGGACCGCGGAGAGCTCGAGCCCGCGGTCGAGCGGAAGCGTGACGCTCTCCAGCGTCGGGTCCGACTGCCGCGCGCGGGAGTAGGCGCCCAGTGTCTCCTCGTGCGAGAGGACGTTGTCCGCGATCACGACCCCGCCGGGCTCGAGCTTGGTGCGCGCCTCGGCGAAGAGTTGCTCATACTGCTCCTTCTCCGCGTCGAGGAAGACCACGTCGAAGACGTCGTCGATCCGCGGCAACGTCTCGAACGCGTCGCCCTCGATCAGCTCGGCCCAGGCGCTCACACCGGCCTCGTCGACGTTCGCGCGCCAGGCCTCGGCCTTGGCGGGGTCGTGCTCGAGCGAGAGCACGCGGCCGCCGAGGTAGCGCACGCCGGCGGCGAGCCAGATCGTGGAGTAGCCGCGGGAGCCGCCGATCTCGAGCACCTCGCAGTCGGTCTGAGGCGCGACGAACGCGAAGAGGAACTGGCCGGTGGTGCGGGCTACCTGGCGCCCGCGCTGCTCGGGAGGCAGCCCGCGGGCGCGCTCGTCGGCGTCCTCGGCCTCGAGCGTGGCGAGCACGGCGCGGACGCGATCGTCGAGCACGAGGCGGATCGCTTACGGCCGCCGTGAACGTTCACGCGCGCGCGTGGTACTGCGGGTCCCGACCCGCCCCCCTGCCATGGCGGTCAGCCTACCCGCCGCGGGCGCACGTGTCTGTTACGTGAGCGTGACGAATGTGTGCTGGTTACGCAGGGCAGACGCACACGCGTTCGCCGGTTACGCCGGCGCACGGACGCGCGTGCGCTCGCGCTCGACAGCGGCTCGCGCGGGGCAGTCCGCGAGGTGGTCGTTGACGACCCCGCACGCCTGCATCGTGGCGTAAACCGTCGTCGGACCGACGAAGCGAAAGCCCGCCTGGCGCAGCTCCTTCGCCAGCGCGCCGGACTCCGGAGTCGTGGCGCGCCAGTCCGCGGCGGAACGAGGCGCGGCACCATCCACGCGGTACGACCACACGAGCACGGGCAGAGGCTTCCCGGCCTCCCGCAGCGCCAGCGTCGCGCGACCGTTCACGATCGCGGCCTCGATCTTCCCGCGGTGACGGACGATCCCCGCATCCTCGAGCAGCCGCTGCACGTCACGCTCGCCGAACGACGCCAGTTGCTCGACGTCGAAGCCGGCGAACGCCGCCCGGAATCCCTCCCGCTTGCGCAGGATCGTCAGCCAGGAGAGGCCCGACTGGAAGCCCTCCAGGCACAGGCGCTCGAGCAGCCCGCGCTCGTCCACCACCGGGCGTCCCCACTCCTCGTCGTGGTAGCGCTCGTAGAGCGGGTCGGAGCTCTCCCAGCAGCGTTGCGCCATTAGTGCCTCTTCCAGTGATGGGCGTCCATTGCTGGAAGGGGCACTAGCTGACCGAGACCTTGACCATCCCGTCCACGACCCGGACCGGGAACGTCTCGACCGGCAACACCGCGGGCAGCGACAGCGGCCGCCCGGTGCAGATCTCGATGCGGGCGCCGTGCCGCGGGCAGACCGCGACGCCTTCCTCCTCGTCGAAGTCGCCCTCGCACAGCGGCCCGTCGTCGTGCGAGCAGCGGTCCTCGAGCGCGCAGAAACGCCCGCCGAGGTTGTAGACGCCCACCGAGATCTCCCCCGCGTGGACGATCTTCACGGTCCCAGGGGGAAGCTCCTCGACCGGCGCGACATCGATCTCCGCCAACGCTGTTAACGCAAGTCCAGCTCGTCGAGGCCGGCCCACTCCTCGGGGAGCGGCGTCCCCTTGGCGCGGTGCAGCGCGACCTTCAGCACGCCCAGGCCGAGGAGCGCACACTTGAGCCGGATCGGCGTCAGCGGAATGCCGACCTCATCGAGCAGCTCCTCCTTGGGCAGGCCTGCGATCTCGCTCGCCGTCCGCCCCTTGACCATCTCCATGAGCATCGAGGTCGAGGCCTGGCTGATCGCGCAGCCGCGGCCGGAGAACTTCACGTCGTCGATCGTCTCGCCGTCCTCCGCGAACTGGACGTAGATCGAGACCTCGTCGCCGCACAGCGGGTTGAGCCCCTCGGCCTGCGCGTCCGCGCCCTCGATCACGCCGTGCCCGCGCGGGTTCTTGTAGTGATCGAGGATGACGTCGCGGTAGAGGTCGTCGACCATCAGCCGAGAATCTTTCTGGCCTTGTGAAGGCCGTCGACCAGCCGGTCGATCTCCTCCGGCACGGTGTAGAGGTAGAAGCTCGCGCGGTTCGTGGCCGCCACGCCGAGCCGGCTCATCAGCGGCTGGCAGCAGTGGTGACCGGCGCGGATCGCCACCCCTTCGGAGTCGAGCACCTGGGCCACGTCGTGCGGGTGGATGCCGTCGAGGTTGAACGACACGATCCCGGCGCGTCGCTCCACGGGCGGGCCGTAGAGCGTCAGGCCCGGCACCTCCGCGAGACGACCCAGTGCGAGCGCCGCAAGCGCATGCTCGTGCTCCTCGATCGCCTCGAGCCCGACGCCTGTCAGGTAGTCGGCCGCCGCCCCGAACCCCACCGCCTCGGCGATCGGCTGCGTCCCGGCCTCGAACTTGTACGGTAGCTCGCCCCAGGTCGTCTCCTCGTAGCGGACGCTCCGAATCATGTGCCCGCCGAAGTTGAACGGCTCCATCGCATCCAGCAGCTCGGACCGCCCCCAGAGCGCGCCGACGCTGGTCGGGCCGCACATCTTGTGGGAGGAGAACGCGAGGAAGTCGCAGCCGAGCGCCTGCACGTCGATCCGGCGGTGTGGCGCCGCCTGCGCCGCGTCGACGACGGTGATCGCACCGTGGTCGCGCGCCCAGGCCGACAGGCGGTCGATCGGGTTGATCGTCCCCAGCGCGTTCGAGACGAGATTCGCCGCGACGACCTTGACGTTGCCCTCGCGCGCGAGCTCGTCGAGCCCGTCGAGATCGAGCTCGCCCTCGTCGGTCAGGCGAATCATCCGGAAATCCGCGCCAGTTCGCTTCGCCATGTACTGCCACGGGACGAAGTTCGAGTGGTGCTCGAGCTCGGTCACGACGACCACGTCGCCGGGCCCGAGGTTGTTCAGGCCCCAGGAGTAGGCGACGAGGTTGAGGCCCTCGGTGGCCCCACGAACGAAGATCAGCTCGCGCGGTGAAGGAGCGTTGATGAACGAGGCGATCGTCGCGCGCGCGCCCTCGTAGGCGGAGGTCGAGCGCTCGGAGAGCAGGTAGACGCCCCGATGGACGTTTCCGTACGAGGTCTCGTAGAAGCTCCGCAGCGCATCGAGCACCTGCCGAGGCTTCTGGGCGGTCACCGCCGAGTCCAGGTAGGACAGCGGCTTTCCGTGGATCTTCTGCTCGAAGATCGGGAAGTCGGCGCGCAGCTTCTGCGCGTCGAGCGCGGGCTCAGCCGTTACGGCCACAGAGCTATCGTACCGAGGCACCGAATGGTGAAGTTCCGGGCCACAGCCGCGATCCTGCTCGTGTTCATCCCATTTGCCGCGGGGTGCGGCGGGTCCGGCAAGGGCCAGAGCTCAGCCGGCGCGACGATCTTTGCGAGCGCCGGTTGCGGCTCCTGTCATACGCTGAAGGCAGCGAACGCGAAGGGCCAAGTCGGCCCGAACCTCGACGAGTTGAAACCCGATCAGACGACGGTCGAGCGGCAGGTGCGCACCGGCGGCAACGGGATGCCCTCGTTCAAGGACAAGCTCTCGGGAAGCCAGATCGCGCTCGTTGCACGGTTCGTCTCCGACTCTGCCCGTGCGTCGGGCACGAGCCTCGCGTTCAAGCCCGACGATACGACCGTCGCGGACTGCGAGCGGAGCGGCAAGGCGTTCTGCTACCGCCAGGCGTTCGGGAACGTCGCCTACCGCGAAGGGCCGCAGAAGGCGCTCGCGCTGCTCGGAAAGGACGACACCCGGATCTCGGGCGTTCACGCCGACTGCCACCAGATCTCGCACTGGATCGGTCATGCCGGCCTCGCCTACTACAAGAACGATGCGGGCCAGGCGCTGTCGCACGGTGCGATGACGTGCAACTCGGGCTACTACCACGGAGTCCTCCAGCTCGCGCTCGCCGGGCTTCCGCGGGCCACCGTCGTGAAGAAGGCGCGGACGCTCTGCAGCGCACCGGCGGTGAACACCGAGGAGTTCCTGCTCTACCAGTGCGTGCACGGCCTCGGGCACGGGCTGATGATCTACAGCGGAAACGACCTGCCGTGGTCGCTCGGCACCTGCCACAAGCTCCTGACCGAGTTCGACCGCGTCTCCTGCACCGGCGGCGTGTTCATGCAGAACCTGGACACGACGATGGGCGTCTCGCGCTACCTGAGCGCGAGGAACCCGCTGTATCCCTGCACGATCGTCGGAGCTCCGGACAAGGTCTACTGCTACCTGATGGTCACCTCACGAATCCTGACTCTCGACGGCTACAACTGGCGCAAGACGGCGACCTGGTGCCGTCGCAGTGAGCCGGCGTGGGTGAGAACGTGCTTCGAGTCGTACGGGCGCGATGCCTCCGGGACTGCGCAGTACGACCCGCAGCGCACCGTCCAGCTCTGCCTCGAGGCGGGCAGGAATTCCGGCGACTGCTTCTACGGCGCGGCGCGCGACTACGGGAACAACTACGCGGGCGGCGCCGAGGCGGTGCGGATCTGCGCTGCCACGCCCGCGCGCTACCGGGGCCGCTGCTTCGAAGGCATCGGCACGATCCTCGGCACGCTCCACCGAACCGGCCCGGAGCGAAAAGCTGCGTGCAACGCGGTGACGCCGAGGCGATACCGGGCCGACTGCTATCGCGGCGCAGCGATCTAGTGCTCCCGGAGTTCGCGGCGCGGGCGTCGTTGAGGAACCGTCAACGGAAGCTCGAGCTTTTCATGGCGACGATGCGTCCGGGCCCCGAGACCCGGATCGTGGACGTCGGCGTGGGGGACACGGGCTTCGGGACCGAGCCGGGCGTGGCCGCCAGCCACAACTTCTTCGAGGCGCTCTACCCGTGGCCGGAGCAGATCACCGCGGTCAGCGACGTGCCGCTGCCGAACTTCTCGCGCGCCTTCCCGCAGGTGCGCTGCGTCACCGCCAGCGGGACGGCGCTGCCGTTCGAGGACGACGCCTTCGACGTCGCCTTCTCGAACGCCGTCGTCGAGCACGTGGGAGAGCGCGCGGTGCAGCGACGGTTCGTGAAAGAGCTCTGCCGCGTCGCGCGGCGGGTGTTCGTGTCGACGCCGAACCGCTGGTTTCCCGTCGAGACGCACACGCTCGTGCCGCTCGCCCACTGGCTCCCGCGCGGGTCCCGCGACCGGGTGTTCAAGGCACTGCGGCGCGATTCCTGGGAGGGCGTGGAGCTGCTCTCACGCCGCGAGCTCTTGGAGCTGTTCCCGCCCGGCACGGAGGCGAAGGTCGTCGAGTCCCGAATCACCACCACCGTCACGGCGACCCGAACCTCCGAGTAACAGTCTGTTACTCGGTCTGTCAGGCCTGCGGGATGCGCTGCTCGAGGGCGCTCGTCACCGCTTCGCGGACCGGCTCCAGCTCGATGCGGTCTAGGACGTCCTGGAAGAAGCCGCGCACGATCAGCCGCTCGGCCTCCGCCCGCGGCAGCCCGCGCGCCATCAGGTAGAAGAGCTGCTCCCGGTCGACCCGCCCGACGGTCGCGCCGTGCGTGCAGCGCACGTCGTTGGCGAGGATCTCGAGCCCCGGAATCGGCACCGCGTGGGTCGTCGGCGAGAGCATCAGGTTCCGGCACTCCTGGTACGCGTTGGTCTTCTGGGCGTCCCTCTCGACGCGAATCATCCCGCGCCAGACCGCCGTCGCCGTGTCGCGCAGCGCGCCCTTGAAGGCGAAGTCCGACTCGGTGTCCGGCGCGATGTGCTCCTGGAAGGTGTCGTAGTCCAGGTGCTGCTCGCCGTCCGCGAAGTAGGCGCCGGTAACACGCGAGGTCGCGCCGGGCCCGGCGAGGTCGTTCTGGATCCGGACCTTGCCGCGCTTCGAGCCGAAGCCGCCGCTGACCCAGTCGAGCTCGGCGTCGCGCTCCACGCGCGCGTGGTGCGAGGCGAAGTGCCACGTCTCGCGCGAGAGGTTCTGCAGCGAGACGTACTCCAGCTTCGCCGCCTGCTCGACGAAGAGCTCGGCCACGCCGTTGAAGTACCCGCTCTGATCGGGAGAGAGCGACGAGTACTCCTCCACGAGCGAGAAGCGCGAGCCCTCCTCGGCCACCACGAGTAGGCGCCAGAAGAGCAAGCCGCCTTCGACGGCGTTGACCACACGCACGAACAGCGGCCGCTCGAGCTCGAGCCCGCCCGGCACGTGCACGAGCAGGCCGTGCTTCCACGCCGCCGCGTTGTGCGCCGCGAACTTGTCCTCCTGCCAGCCGACCAGCGAGCCGAGCCGGTCGTGTGCCTCTTCCAGCGGCTCGAACCGGATCTCCTCCGGCGACCGGGTGATCTCGATCCCCGTCTCGGTGACGACCGCTTCGGCCGCCACGTCCAAGGCGAGCATCGACGCCGGAGTTGCACCAGCCGGCTCGGCTGGGGTTTCGAACGCTTCCGGGTCGAACCCGCGCAGGTCGGTGAAGCGCCAGTGCTCCTCGGTCGTGTCGGGCACCGGCAGCGAGCGGTACCGCTCGAGCGCCTCGGCCCTACTCATACGGCTTGTACCGCCGGTGCAGGATCACCGCGTTTCCGTCCGGGTCGAGGCAGACGGCCATGCGGCAGACGCCGGTGTCCCCGTCACCCACGAACTCGACCCCTTTTCCCTCGAGCTCGGCCTTCGCGGCCTCGACGTCAGCCACGCGGACTGCGAAGCCGCCCACGTCCGGGTTGAACTCGAACCCCTCGCTCTCCGGCTCCCAGAAGGTGACGGTCACCTGGCCAGCGCGAAGCTCGTCCGCGTTGTTCTCGTCGAGCGGAAGGCCGAGCACGTCGCGGTACCACGAGAATGCGCGCTTCGCGTCGCGGGTGGGGACGTTGATGAAGTCGACGCGTTCGACCTGCATCAGTCGCGCGGCGCGTAGCGACGGTGCAGCATCAGCGCGTTCCCATCGGGATCGTGGAAGAACGCCATGTGGCAGACGCCGGTGTCCAGGGTCTCGCCGGCGAACTCGACACCGCGCTCCTCGAGCTCCCGCCGCGACTGCTCGACGACCGGCACGCGCAACGCGATGTGCGCACGGTGCGGCCCTGAGAACTCCTGGCCGATGTTGGACGGGTCCATCAGGTAGACGCTCAGGTTCTCGCCGAGCTGGAACTCCGGCCAGCCGCCGGCGCTGACCTGTTCGAGCCCGAGCGTATCCCGATAGAAGCTCGTCGCCCGCTCCATATCGGTGACCGGCACGGACACGAAGTCCGTCCGCTCGACCTGGATCGTCACCTCTTCTCACCCACCATGTATCGACCGGTCATTTCAGACGGACGAGCGGGCAAAGCCCGCACGTCCTGAAATCGGCATCGCAAGCGACGCCTCAGCCCACAGACCCTTCCATCTGGAGCTGGATCAGCCGGTTCATCTCGACCGCGTACTCGAGCGGAAGCTCCTTCGTGATCGGCTCGACGAAGCCGGAGACGACCATCGCGGAGGCCTCCGCCTCCGAGAGCCCGCGCGACATGAGGTAGAAGAGCTGTTCCTCGCCGATCTTCGAGACCGTCGCCTCGTGGCCGATGTCGACGTCGTCCTCGTCGATCGTGATGTACGGGTAGGTGTCGGAGCGCGAGGCCTCGTCGAGGATCAGCGCGTCACAGACCACCTTCGAGCGGGAGCCGCGAGCGCCCTTCGCCACCTCCAGCAGCCCACGGTAGCCGGCGCGGCCGCCGTTCTTGGAGATCGACTTCGAGGTGATCACCGACGAGGTGTTCGGCGCGACGTGAACGGCCTTGCCGCCGGCGTCCTGGTGCTGGCCGTCGCCCGCGAAGGCGATCGAGAGCACCTCGCCGTGCGCACCCTCGCCGAGCAGCCAGATCGCCGGGTACTTCATCGTCAGCTTCGAGCCGAGGTTGCCGTCGACCCACTCCATCGTCGCGTTCTCGTAGGCGACGGCGCGCTTCGTGACGAGGTTGTAGACGTTGTTCGACCAGTTCTGAATCGTCGTGTAGCGGCAGCGCGCGCCCGGCTTGACGATGATCTCGACCACCGCCGAGTGCAGCGAGTCCGACGAGTAGATCGGCGCCGTGCAGCCCTCGACGTAGTGCACGTAGGCACCCTCGTCGACGATGATCAGCGTGCGCTCGAACTGGCCCATGTTCTCCGCGTTGATGCGGAAGTAGGCCTGGAGCGGCATCTCGACCTTCACGCCCGGCGGGACGTAGATGAACGAGCCTCCCGACCAGACGGCCGAGTTCAGCGCGGCGAACTTGTTGTCGTTCTGCGGGATCACGGTCCCGAAGTACTGCTTCACGAGCTCCTCGTGCTCGCGCAGGCCGCTGTCCATGTCGAGGAAGATCACGCCCTGCGACTCGAGGTCCTCCTGGAGCTTGTGGTAGACGACCTCGGACTCGTACTGGGCACCGACCCCGGCGAGGTACTTCTTCTCCGCCTCCGGGATCCCGAGCTTGTCCCACGTGTCCTTGATGTCGGGCGGCAGGTCCTCCCACGAGTTGGCCTGCTTCTCGGTGGGGCGGATGTAGTAGTAGATGTTCTCGAAGTCGATCCCGGTCAGGTCGCCGCCCCACGTCGGTAGCGGGCGCGCACGGAAGTACTCGAGCGACTTGAGCCGGAACTTGCGCATCCACTCCGGCTCGTTCTTGTGCTCGGAGATGTTCGCGACGAGCTCGGGCGAGAGCCCGCGGCCCGACTTGTAGAAGTAGTTCTCAGCGTCGTGGAAGCCGTACTTGTAGTCGCTGCGAATCTTCGCGACGACTTCGGTTTCAGGAGTTACTGCCATTGCTCCTTCCGTTTGCGCCGAAGCCTTCGTAGCCTTCGGCTTCGAGCTTGTGAGCGAGCTCCGGGCCGCCCTCCTCCACGATACGCCCATCGACGAACACGTGCACGAAATCGGGCTCGACGTAGTTGAGGATCCGCTGGTAGTGCGTGATCACGAGCGCGCCGGTCTCCTCCCCGACTAGCTCGCTCACGCCTTGCGCCACGGTCTTGAGCGCGTCGATGTCGAGGCCCGAGTCGGTCTCGTCGAGTACGGCGATGCGCGGCTTCAGCATCGCCATCTGCAGGATCTCGACCCGCTTCTTCTCGCCGCCTGAGAAACCGTCGTTGACGTAGCGCTGCGCCAGCTCGCGCGGCACCTTCAGCTTCTCCATCGCGGACAGCAGGTCCTTGCGGAACTCGGGGATCTTCACCGGGTCGTCCTCGCCGCTGTTTCGGGCCTTGCGAATCGCGTTCAGCGCGGAGCGCATGAAGCTGGTGACGGTCACGCCCGGGATCGCGTGCGGGTACTGGAACGCGAGGAAGAGGCCGCGCTGAGCGCGCTCGTCCGCCTCGAGCTCCGTCACGTCCTCGCCGTCGAAGAGGATCTGCCCCTCGGTGATCTCGTAGGCCGGGTGTCCCATCAGCGCGTAGGCGAGCGTCGATTTGCCCGACCCGTTCGGGCCCATCACCGCGTGGATCTGGTTCGTGTCCACCGCGAGGTCGACGCCTTTGACGATCTCTGTGCCGTCTTCGAGGGCGACGTGGATGTTTTTCAGTTCGAGCAAAGCCATGTCATGGTCATGCTAGCGGCGGTCATCAGCCCTTCGGGAGCAACAGCCGGAGACGTGTCCAGATGGTCGATCCCCGCGCCCCGTCGTCGAAACGCCCGTGCGCGCCGGGGTCTCCAGGCAGCGTATCGAAGAGGTTGTCGGGCGCGTCGAGCGGCTTCGGCTCGCCCGTGTGCTGGCTCTTCCACCCGTTCCTCCTGAGGATCCAATCGCCCGCGCGCGGCGAGAGCTTCTGGCCCCAGAGCAGCTTCTGCGCGCCCCAGGAGATCGGCAGCTCGCGCACCGGCTGCTCGGCGCAACGCAGCGTCGCCTGGGCGACCGGCTCGGGCTGGTAGATCGGCGGCACGGGCTGCGGCTGGAAGCCGATCTTCTGGCGGTCGCCATCGAACTGCGGCGTGTTGATCGCTCCCGGCAGCACGAGCGAGATCGCGACGCCGGTACCGGCTTTCTGCTCCTCGACCCTCGCCGACTCGAAGAAGGCGCGCAGGCCCGCCTTGCTCGAGCAGTAGGCGGCCTGCAGCGGGATGCCGCGGTAGGCGAGCGCCGAGCTGACGTGCAGGAAGGTGCCGCGGCTCTCACGGAGGCGCGGCAAGGCAGCCCAGTAGCCGTAGACGGCGCCGAAGAAGTTCACCTCCCAGACGCGGCGCAGCTCATCCGGCTCGAGCCGCTCCGCCTCCGAGTAGACCGTGACGATGGCGTTCGCCACGTAGGTGTCGACCCGCCCGAAGCGCTCGACTGCCTCGGCGACCACGCGCTCGACCTGCTGCTGGTCGCTGACGTCTCCGGGAACCGCGAGCGCCTCCGAGCCGGCGCTCTCGACCTCCCCCACGCAGTTGGCGAGCGCCTCCTCGTTCCGCGCGGCGACGACGACCTTCGCGCCGCGCTCGCCGGCCAGCCGCGCGATCGCGCGGCCGAGCCCGCTGGAGGCCCCGGTGACGACAAGGACTTGCTCGCTGAGCGGCTTCTTCGACACCTATTTCTTCATACCCGCGAGGAGACGCGCTACGCTTCGATCATGCTTCCGGAAGTCGGCATCACCGGGCTCATCGTGATCCTGATCGTCGCGCTGCTCGTGTTCGGGCCGAAGCGGCTGCCGGAGATCGGCCGCTCGCTCGGCAAGGGCATGCGCGAGTTCAAGGACTCGATCTCGGGCAGCTCAGACGACGAGAAGGCCGAGCTGCCCAAGCGCTCCTCGGACGAGTCAACGCCTTCGTCGTCCTAGCGCAATGAGCGTGCTCCCGCGGCGCCTTCGCCACGGCGAGGAAGCCACGCTCGTGGAACACCTCGGCGAGTTGCGCACGCGACTGTTCATCTCGCTCATCGCACTCACGGCCGGCTTCACAGTCGCGTACGCCTTCCACGGACGGCTGCTCGACTGGCTGAACCGGCCGCTGCCGGACAACCTGCAGAAGCCGACGACGTTCAGCCCGATCGAGCCTTTCACGACCTCGGTCATGGTGAGCCTGTGGGCGGGCCTGCTCTTGGCGCTGCCGATCATCTTCTGGCAGGTCTGGGCCTTTCTCGCCCCGGCCTTCGAGGAGCACCGACAGCGTTCGATGGCGCTCCTCGTCGCGTTCGCGACCGTGCTCGGACTCGGCGGGGTGGCCTTCGGCTACTTCGTGATCCTGCCGCCGGCGATCCACTTCCTCACGAACTTCGACTCGGCCCACTACACGATCCTGATCCGCGCGCGCGACTACTACCGTTTCGTGAGCTTCGTCCTGCTCGGCGTTGCACTGGCGTTCGAGGTGCCGGTGTTCGTGCTCGCGCTCGTCCGACTGCGGATCCTGACGGCAGCAAAGCTCCGTAGCACCTGGCGCATCGGCGTGTTCGTGATGACAGTTATCGGCGTCCTCCTGCCGGGCGTCGACCCAGTCTCGACGATCCTCTCGGTGATTCCGCTCGTGGCGCTGTACGTGCTCTCGATCGGGCTAGCGACGTTCCTGGAGCCGCGCTGGCGCTCCGAGACGACGACCACGCCGTTACCAGAGTGACTTAAAGCGTTGGTGGCAAGCTCAAGCCAGTCGACCGGTCATTTCAGACGGACACGCGAGCAAAGCCCGCGCGTCCTGAAAACGGCACCGCAAGCGGCGCCGTATCCGAAGATCGAGCTCCACGTCCATCTCGAGGGGACGGTACGGCCGGCCACGCTGCTCGAGATCGCGCGCCGGAACGACTACCCCCTTCCGGCGGACACGGAGGACGGGCTCGCGGGGCTGTACGACTTCCGCGACTTCGCGCACTTCATCGAGGTGTGGATCCTGACGACGAACGCATTACGCACTGCGCAGGACTTCCGCCAGGTCGTCGTCGACTACGCCGCCGAGGCGGCCTCCCACGGGGCGGTCTACCTCGAGGCGATCTTCTCGCCGGCGGAGCGCATCGAGCGCGGAGTCGGCTGGGACGAGATCTTCAGCGGCTACTGCGACGGCGCCCAGGAGGCACTGGAGCTGCACGGGGTCGAGGTCCGGCTGACGCCCGACATCCACCGCGGCTCGCCGCTCGCCGACGCCGAGCAGGTCGTCCGCTACTCGGCGAAGTACCGCGACCGCGGCGTGGTCGGCGTCGGCCTCGGCGGTCTCGAGGCCCAGTACCCGCCCGAGCCGTACGAGCCGGTCTTCGCGCTCGCGCGCGAGCGCGGCCTCGCCTCGGTCCCGCATGCCGGCGAGGTCGTCGGCCCGCCCTCGGTCCGGGGCGCACTGGAGGAGCTCGGCGCCGACAGGCTCCGGCACGGGATCCGCGCGGTCGAGGACCCCGGGCTGCTGCGGGAAATCGTCGACCGGAGAGTCGTGCTCGACATCTGCCCGGTCTCGAACCTCCGCACGCGGGCGGTGGCGTCACTGGCCGAGCATCCGCTGCCACAGTTCGTCGCGGCCGGCGCACGGTGCTCGATCTCGACCGACGACCCGGCGATGTTCGGCACCGACCTGTCGACGGACTACGACGCCGCCGTGTCCCTCGGGCTCGAGCCGCGAGAGGCGTACGAGGCCGGCCTCGAAGGCGCCGTCTGCGACGGGCAGACCAGGGCCCGCCTGCGCGAGATCGCCGAGACCTTCGACTGGGCCGGTATCGATGCGCTCGACAGCAAGGTACCCTAGGACCCTCAATGGCACGGGGAGCGGCACAGGCACAGCGCAAGCAGCGCGCCCAGGCGGAGGCGCCGAGGCGCAAGAAGAAGAACACGGCACCGAGCTGGGAAGAACAGCTCTTCTTCTCCCGGCTGCGGCGGCACGCCAAGGTGATCTACGTGCTGCTCGCGGTCGTCTTCGCCGCCGGGTTCGTCGTCCTCGGCGTCGGCTCGGGATCGACCGGAATCGGCGACATCCTCCAGGGCAAGCTCTTCGGCGGCGGGGGCGGCAGCTCGACGAGCTCGCAGATCAAGGACAAGCAGCAGGCGATCGCGAGCCATCCGAAGGACGCGACGCTCTATCTCGACCTGGCCGGCCTCTACCAGAGCCAGCACAAGGAGTCGCAGGCGCTCCAGACGCTCCAGCAGGCACGGGGGGTCGCGCCCAAGAACGTCGACGTCCTGAACCAGATCGCGGCCATCTACAGCGCGCGCGCGGCGCGGGCCGGCGACCGGTACCAGAACACCCTCAACATCTACCTCCAGAACAGCGTCACCCAGCCCGGGCTCGACCCGAGCTCGCAGCTCGGCCAGGCGCTGACCGGCGACCCCTATTCCAAGGCGCTGCAGACGCAGCTCAACAACGAGTACGTCAACGTCACGAGTCATTACTCGAAGGCCGAGAACGCCTACAAGCAGTCCGTCGACGCGGCCAAGGGCACCGCGAACGAGGAGAACGCGCTCCTGCAGTGGGCCGGGGCAGCCCAGAATGCGAACGACCTCCCCACGGCGGTGAAAGCCTACAAGCGCTTCCTGGCGATCGCGCCCGACAACCCGAACGCCGGAACCGTGCGACAGACCCTCGCGCAGCTGCAAGCGTCCTTGCAGGCGCAACGATAGACTCGCGCTCGGAACCCAGGGCGCCATGAACTTCGACATCCAGACCGAGCACCTCTCCGACGCGGCGTATGTGATCTCGCTCTCCGGCGAGGTCGACCTCTACACGGCTCCGGAGTTCAAGCAGCAGCTCCTCGACGTGATCGCGAAGGGCGCCAAGGACGTCGTGGTCGACTTCACCAACACGACCTTCATCGACTCGACCACGCTCGGGGTGCTCGTCGGCGGGGTCAAGCGCCTGCGCACGAACGAGGGCCAGCTCTCCCTCGTCTGCAGCGACCGCAACATCACGAAGATCTTCGAGATCACCGGCCTCGACCGCGTCTTCACGATCTACCCCACGCGCGACGAAGCCGTGTCACAGCTCCAGTCGTCGGGACCAGCAGCCACCTAGTGCGCGGCGGGGCCGCGGTTCTCGCCCTTGCCGTCGCGCTCCTCACGGCGGGCTGCGGAACCGGCGGCATCGCCAGCGGCGGCGACCAGAGCACGGGCAAGAAGCTGTTCGTCTCGAAGTGCGCCGGCTGCCACACGCTCGCCGACGCAGCCTCGCACGGAACCGTCGGGCCCAACCTCGACGACGCCTTTGCCTACTCCCGCCGGCAGGGCTTCAAGCAGGTGACGATCGAGCAGGTGGTCCGCGACCAGATCGAGCTCGCGAGCGGGAAGATGCCGAAGAACCTCGTCACCGGCTCCGATGCCGACTCGGTCGCCGCGTACGTCGCCGCGGTCGCGGGGAAGCCCGTCGCCGGCAAGCAGGCGACGAGCGGCAAGGACATCTTCACTGCCAACTGCGGCAGCTGCCATACGCTCAAGGACGCGGGGACCAGCGGCACGGTCGGACCGAACCTCGACCAGCTGAAGCCCGCCGAGGCGCGCGTGCAGCGGCAGGTCATCAACGGCGGCAGCGTGATGCCGGCCTTCAAGGGCACGCTGACCCCCGCGCAGATCACGGCCGTCGCCAAGTACGTCTCCTCGGTCGCGGGTAAGTAAGACCGAGCTACCGTGGGGCGTCTTCGCGCTCGGCCTCGAGGTCGACGACCACGTGCGTGATCGGGACCGCGAAGCGCTCGCGGGCGCCGGTGACAACGCCCCGCTCGAGCCAGTTCGACCGGCCCTCCGGGTGCGTCGAGATGATGATCTCGTCTGGCCCGAAGGTACGGAGCGCGTCCTCGATCGCCTGCAGTGGGTCGCCGTCGCCGACTTCGCCGCGCGCCTCGATCCCCTCCTGCTCCAGCCGTTCGAGGCTCCGCTCGAGCCGGTCCTGCGCCTCTGCCCGCGCCGGGTCCTCGTCTGAGGCCCAGTGCCGCAGCGGCGTGTTCAGGGCCGGGCTGACGACGAGCACCCGTGCGCTCTTGCCCGCGCCCCGCTGCGCGATCCGTTCCCGCAGCGCCTCGCCGCCCACGGTCTCGTTCGCGATCACCAAGATGCGGTGCTCCTCGGGGCCACCGCGGCGGGACGGCGTCGTCTGCGTCGGCGCTTCGAGCCGCCGCGCGCGCAGCCACCACCAGACGACGCCCGCGCTCAGGACGATGAAGACGGCGAGCCCGGCCCACTTGTTGATCACGCCGGCGATCGCGATCAGGCCGAAGTAGACGACCGCGCCGAGCAGGAACTGGAAGGCCTCGGCTTCGCTCCTGAGCGGGTTCTTCACGTTCCTGGCCGCCCCCCAAGCGTGAACACGTTTACAGGATGTAGACCGTCGTGAAGACGACGATCCACATTACGTCGACGAAGTGCCAGTAAATCCCAGGGATCTCGACCCCGTGGTGCGCCTCAGCGGAGTAATGGCCGCGGAAGGCTCGGATCCCCGCCGCGAGCAGCAGGGTCAGGCCGACGAAGACGTGCGCACCGTGGAGGCCGGTGAGGCAGTAGAAGACCGTCCCGAAGGCGTCGGTGGACGGCGCGAAGCCGAGGCGCGAGTACTCGCGGATCTGCGTCAGCAGGAAGGTCAGCCCGAGCAGGAAGGTCAGCGACAGGCCGGCCTGCAAGCCCGCGCGGTTGCCTCGCTTGATCGACTGCAGCGCCCAGTGCATCGTGAAGCTCGAGCTCACGAGGATGATCGTGTTCATCCCCGCGACGAACACCGGCAGATGGTGGCCCGGGGTGGGCCACGGCTCGTGGTTCACGACGCGCACGAAGAAGTACGCCGTGAAGAACGAGCCGAACAGCATGACCTCGGAGGCGATGAAGAGGAACATCCCGAGCGTGCGCGCGTCCACGCGCGAGCTCTGGTGCGCCGCGGGCGGATGCGCTGCGTGGGCCTCGGCGTGGCTACTCATGCTACGGCCTCGGGCTCGCGTTCGACCTCGACGTGCTCCACCGGCAGGTCCGTCTGCTTGCGCAGCCGGTTGACGAGGTCGCCGCGCAGCCAGCTCGAGGTCTTCTCACCCGGGAAGGTCGAGACGATGATCTCGTCGACTCGCTCGTCCTGCACGGCCTGGACTGCCGCGGTGAACGGGTCGGGATGAGCGACCTGCCCGTGCGCGTCGATCCCGTCGCCGCGAAGGATCGTGAGCGCGCGCCGCAGGCGCCGTTCCGCCTCGGGGTGCGCCGAGGCGTTCGGGTCGCTCTGCGGGCAGATGATCAGGAACGACGCGGGGCCTTGCTTCGCCCGCTCGCGGATCTTCTGCAGCAATGGCTCGCCGACCACGGTCTCGTTCGCGATCACGAGAACGTTTGCCTCGCCGCCGGCCTCGCGCTCGAGGTCCACGACGACGTGCTCCACCGGCAGTCCGCCGGCCGCACTTTCGATGCGCTCGACGACGTCGCGGCGCAGCCAGCCGGAGCGCTGCTGCGGATGGGTCGAGACGATGATCTCGCTGGGCGGCGGCTCGAGCTGCGCGAGCGCGTCGCGCGTGGCTGCAACCGGATCAGCCTCGACGACGAGCCCCGTCGTCGGGATCCCGGCAGCGCGGAGCGCTTTGAGCGTGTGCTCCAGCCGTCGGCCTGCGGCGGCACGCCTGGTGTCCTCGTAGACGACGTAGCCCTCGCGCGGCTGGTTGACCGGGGTGATCACCGTCACGCGCACGGGCCCGTCCCTCCGGCGCCGCTCGATCGCCTCGATCAGGCTCCGGCCCGCGACCGTCTCGTTCGCGATCACGAGCACGTGCCGCTCAGTGCTCATAGCGCATGCTCCAGACCGAAGGCGTCTCGACCGGTCATTTCAGACGGCCGCCCGGGATTCCAGCGGCCTGAAGCCGCCGTCGCAAGCGCCGGCTCATCCTGTCGGCACCTCCTCGCGCTCGGGCACGCGGTCCCCGTTGAAGACCCCGTGCCGGGCCCCCGGCACGCCGTACTCGTACGGGTTCCCGACCACCTGCGGCACCTCGTCGAAGTTGAAGATCGGCGGCGGCGAGCTCACCTGCCACTCGAGCGTCAGTGAGCGCCACGGGTTCGCGGCTGCAGCAGGCCCGTAGCGCCAGCTCTTGATCATGTTGTAGAGGAAGACGAGCGTCGAGGCGCCGAGCCCGAACGACGCGATCGAGATGAAGAGGTTCAGGTCGGCGAAGCGCGGCGCGTAGTCGGCGACCCGGCGCGGCATCCCCTGAATCCCGAGCCAGTGCATCGGGAAGAAGGTCAGGTTGAAGCCGACGAACGTCAGCCAGAAGTGCAGCTTCCCGAGCCGCTCGTCGTACATCCGGCCCGTCATCTTCGGGAACCAGAAGTAGATCCCGGCGAAGATCGTGAACAGCGAGCCCCCGAAGAGCACGTAGTGGATGTGCGCGACCACGAAGTACGTGTCCGAGACGTGGATGTCGATCGGGACTGCCGCGAGGTAGATCCCGGAGAGCCCGCCGATCACGAACATCGAAACGAAGCCGAGCGCGAACAGCATCGGCGTGTCGAAGTGGATCCGCCCCTCCCATAAGGTCGCGAGCCAGGAGAAGACCTTGATCCCGGTCGGTACCGCGATCACCATCGAGGTCACCATCATCGGCACGCGCAGCCAGGGGGCCATCCCGGCCACGAACATGTGGTGCGCCCAGACCGAGAAGCCGAGCACGAGGATCGCCATCAGCGAGAGCGCCATCAGGCGGTAGCCGAAGATCGGCTTCCGCGCCATGACGGAGATCACCTCCGAGGCGATCCCGAAGCCGGGCAGCATCATGATGTAGACGGCCGGGTGCGAGTAGAACCAGAAGATGTGCTGGTACCCGAGCGGGTAACCGCCGGCCTGATAGTTGAAGAAGTCGGTGTGCATGATGTGGTCGAACATGACCATGAATTGCGAGCCCGCGATGAACGGGGTCGCGATCACGACCAGCAGCGAGGTCGTGAAGTTCGCCCACACCAGCAGCGGCATGCGCCAGAAGGTCATCCCCGGCGCGCGCATGGTGATGATCGTGACCAGGAAGTTGAGCGCGGTCATGATCGAGCTCGCGCCCGCCCACTGGACGCCCATGTTGAAGAAGACCGCGCCGATCGGCTGGTGGGTCGAGCAGAGGTCCGCGTAGCCCGTCCACCCGCACGCGAAGGCCCCACCGGGAGCGAGGAAGCTCGAAAGCATCATCACGCCGGCGACCGGGAGCAGCCAGAAGGACAGCGCGTTCAGGCGCGGGAACGCCATGTCCGGCGCGCCGATCATCAACGGGATCACGTAGTTGCCGATCCCGGCGAAGGCGGGGATGACGAACAGGAAGATCATCAGCGCCGCGTGTACCGAGAAGAGCCCGTTGAAGGTCTGGTTGTCGACGAACTGCATCCCCGGCTGCGCAAGCTCGGCCCGCATGAACATCGCGAGCAGGCCGGCGACGACGAAGAAGACGATCGTCGTGACCAGGTACTGGATCCCGATCACCTTGTGGTCGGTGTTGATCCGGAAGTAGTCGCGCCAGCTCCGCGCGCCGTGGCCCGAGTGGTCCTCGGGCAGGGTCGGCGCGCCGCGCGCGTACCGCAGCCAGTAGTCGAAACCGCCGATCCCGGCCAGGAAGCCGAAGGGCACGGCGGTCAGCTCGACCGTCGTGATGACCTTGCCGTCCCAGATCGGATCCCAGCCCTCGGCCCAGCGGACTAGGACGGTGAGACCGGCCCCGATCCCGAAGAAGAGCGCGGTCATCCACGGCACGCGCAGCCAGCCGGGAGCGAGCAGGCGGCGCCAGCCCCGAGGCGGCGCGGGCGGCGGCGGATGCTCGGCCTGGGTCTCGTGCTCGCGGAAGCCCACGACCGCCTCGCTCACTTCGAGCCTCCCCCGAGGAAGGTCACGAGCGAGTCGATTTGGTCCTTCGGCAGCGCGCTGAACGTGCCAGGCATGACGCCCTTGGGATAGCCCGGCTGGACGTACGCGTCTGGATTCACGATCGACTCCCGGATGAACGCCTCCAGCGGCTGCCCCGCCTGCCGAGCGTACTGAGGCAGCTTATCCAGGTCGGGTCCGACCGTTCCATGCGAGGCCGCGGGCTTGAACGTGTGGCAGGCGTCGCAGCCGTTCGAGACGAAGAGCTGCTTCGCCGAGGGCCCGGCGCCGCTCGCCCCGCCCTGCTGCTGCCTCGTCCACGCGCCGAACTTCTGCTTCGTCATCACGATCGCCTCCGAGCGCATCAGCGCGTGGCCGAGCCCGCACAGCTCGGTGCAGATCACGGGGAACGTGCCCAGCCGGTCCGGGGTGATCGCGAGCGTCGGAGTGAGCCCGGGGACCGCGTCCTGCTTTTGGCCGAACTCCGGCACCCAGAACGAGTGGATCACGTCGAGGGCGTGCATCCTGAGCTTGACCGGCGTGTGCACCGGCAGCCGAAGGGTCGACGAGGTGGCGTCGCCGAACGCCGGGTACTTGAACATCCACGAGAACTGCTGCGCGATCACGTCCACGACGAGCGGCGCCATCGGGTCGCGCTGGCTGCCGGCGGCAGACGCGCTCGGAAGGTGCTCGTTCCGCGCCAGCACGATCGCGCTGACGATCGAGATCGCCGTGACGAGCGCCGCGGGAACCGCCGTCCAGGCGATCTCGAGCCCGGTGTGGCCGTGAATCGGCGGCCCGTCCGTGTCGTCGCCAGGCCGCACGCGGAACTTCAGCAGCGCGTAGACGATCACGGCGGCCACGAGGGCGAAGATCGAGATGCAGATGACCGTGACGAACCAGAAGACGAAGTCAATCCGGTGCGCTTGGTTGCTCGCCGGGTCCGGCAGCCACGGGACCAACAGCGCCACCGCCGCGGCTGCGGCTCCGAAGACGACCCCCAGGAGGACGAGCTGAACGATCGATCCCCTGCGCACCGAGTCCGAGACTACTCGACCCGGAGACCGAACAGACAGGGAAGTGACAGGCGAGCGGCGCGACCTCGAAACTCCTGCAACGAGCAAGGTTCGGGACCGGCCGAACGGGGTATACGCAGGCCGCAACCCCTTAAGGAGGATTCATGGGACTCGGTGTAAGCCTTCTACTGATTGCGGCGGGAGCGATTCTCGCCTTCGCGGTCAACGCGACCGTTTCGGGCGTCGACATCCAAACGATCGGCTGGATCCTGCTGGTCGTCGGGATCGTCGGTGCCGTGCTCTCGATGATCTTCTGGTCAACGTGGGCAGGCCCCGGCTACTGGTCCGGCCGGCGCCGCGGCGGCTACGTCGACGACGCGCCTCCGCCGGGCTACTAGGCACGGCAGCGGCACGGAGCGGCCACACATACGGCCGCTCCGTGCGTTTCGAAGCTGAGGACCGGGTGAAACTCCTTCTCAGGAGGGAGGGAGTCTTGGGGGAGCCTGCGCGAGACTACGAGTTCGTCTCGATCGCCTCGCACGAGCTGCGAACGCCGATCTCGGTCGTCCACGGGATCGCCGCCACCCTGCACGCGCGGCACCCGGACCTCGACGATCAGCAGGTCGATGCGCTCCTCGCCACGCTCGTCCAGCAGACCGCCCGCCTCTGCGAGCTAGCCGACCAGCTGCTCGATCTCTCCCGGATCGAGTCCGAGGTCGAGGCCGGCCAGGCCGAGCGCTTCCGCCCGCGCGAGTGCCTCGAGGAGCTGCTGCCGCGTGTCGCTGCCGGCCGGCTCGACGATGTCTGGCTGGCGGTGGACCCTGACTACGAGCTCGTCGCCGACGCGGTCGCGTTCGAGCGAGTGGCCGCCAACCTGATCGTGAACGCGCTCCACCACGGGGAGGCGCCGATCGAGGTGCGCGGCGAGAGTGGCGAGCGCTTCCGGCTCGTGGTCGAGGACCACGGCGAGGGTGTCCCCACGGAGTTCGTGCCGCATCTGTTCGAGCCCTTCAGGCGCAGCGACGAGAGCCGGCGCGAAGGCTCCCCGGGGGCCGGGCTCGGTCTTTCGATCGCGTCTGCCTACGCGACCGCGCTGAAGGGCCGCCTCGAGTACGAGGACGCGCAGCCCCGCGGAGCCCGCTTCACGTTGTCGCTACCGGCAGCTCGAAGCTGAAGCGCGAGCCCTCTCCTTCGCGCGACTCGACCCAGATCGTGCCGTTCATCCGGCGCACCAGCTCGCGGCTGATGTAGAGGCCGAGGCCGGTCCCGCCCACTCCTCGCGTGAGGTTCGGGTCGACCCGGTAGAACTTGTCGAAGATCCGTCGCTGCTCGCTCTGCGGGATCCCGAGGCCCTCGTCGGCCACGCTGAAGCGGACGGCGTGCTCCCGCCGCGAGACGTCGACCTCGACCCGGCCGCCCTCGGGCGAATACTTGACCGCGTTGTCGACCAGGTTCGTCAGCACCTGCCGGACCTTGTCGGGGTCGCCGGCCACCGGCGGCAGGTTGCCCTCGCACGAGAACGTGAGCTCCACCCCGGGGCGCAGGTGGGCCTTGGCCGCGTCGATCACCGTTTGCGTGAGGTGCCTCGGGTCGTGGCTGCCGAGCGCCAGCTCCAGCCGATCGGCGTCCAACCGGCTCGCCCAGAGGATGTCGTTGACGGTGCGCGCGAGCCGGTCGGACTCGGTCGCGATCACATCCATCAGGTTCCCGCGTTGCTCCTCGTCGAGCTCGAGGTCCTCGCGCTGGAGGGTGAGCGCTGCGCCGTAGATCGCCGCGAGCGGCGTGCGCAGCTCGTGTGAGACCGTCGAGACGAAATCGCTGCGTAGCTCTTCGAGCACGCGGTCCTCGGTGAGGTCGCGGAAGGCGTAGACCGTTCCCTCTGCGAACCCGACCGCGGCGATCGAGAGCCAGAGCTCGCGATCCGGCAGCTCCAGCGGCAGCGTCTCCACGCCCCGGGCAACCGCCGGCGCCCTCGCAACCGGGACGCGCCCCGCAATCGCCTTCCAGCCGGGAATCGCCTCGTCGGCGACCTGCCCGACGACATCCTCGGCGCGCAGATGCGTGACGGCCTCGGCAGCCCGGTTCCAGAGTCGAACGACGCCGTGCTCGTCGAGCATGAAGACCCCGTCGCCGATGTGCTCGAGCACGCGGGCAGCGTCCGCCCGCCGCTCCGCCTCGGCGAACAGCAGCGCGTTGTCGACCGCGATCGCAGCGCGCCTCGCCAGCTCCTGCGCGGTGGCGAGGTCCTCGTCCGCAAAGCGCCGCTCGGGCTCGTCCGAGAGGAGCGTGATCGCACCCAGCACGCGTCCGCGGGCGATCAGCGGCACGGAGATCAGCTCGGGGGTCAGCTTCGCGCGGCCAGCGCGTATTACATCTGATGCGTCGTATGGAAGATCGGGGCTCTGCGACGCTTCCTGGTCGGAGTGGGCGACCGCCACCCGCTCCAGCTCCCGGCCCGAGCCGACGATGTCGACGATGCACCAGTCAGCGAGGTACGGCACCGCCAGCACGCTGAGCCGCCGCAGCGCGGCCGCGTAGTCGAGCGTCGAGCCGAGCAGCTCACTGGCCTCTCCGAGGAACTCGAGCCGCCTGCTCGCTGCGCGCTCGCTCTCGTAGAGCCGCGACTGCTCGATCGCGAGCGCGACGCGGTCGGCCAGCAGCTGGAGCGTGCGCTCGTCGTCCTCGCCGAACACGCGCGGCTTGACCGACCCTACGTGCAGCACCCCGATCAGCCGACCCTCGACGAGCAACGGTACGCCCAGGAGCGACTTGAGCCCGCGCTCCGCGAGCAGCGGGTTGACCACCGGCGCCGTCTCGACGTCGGGGATGAAGACCGGCGTCCGCTCGACCGCGACCCGCCCCGCGAAGCCCTGCCCGACCGGGACGCGGACGCCGGCCTCGACCTCCTCTTCGAGCCCCCGGGCCCAGGAGGCGACGAGCTCCTTACCGGTCTCCTCGAGCAGCAGCGCCACCGCGGTGTCGGTTCGCATCACCTTGCGGATACCGTCCAGCAGGTTCCCGAGCAGGCTGTCGAGGTCGAGATGGGTGAGCGCCGCCTCCGAGATCACCTCGAGGTCGTGGAGGCGTGCGGCCGCTTCCTCGGCCCGCTCCCTCGCCTCGCGCTCGCGGGAGAAGAGGATCGCGTTGTCCACCGCGAGCGCGGCCCGGCCGGCAAGGCCGGTTGCGAGCGCCTTCTCGGCCTCTCCGTAGGTGCGCCCGGACTCCGAGAACGCGAGCGTGAGAGCCCCGATCGTGCGACCGCGCGCGACGAGCGGGACGGCGACGGTCGATCGCGGCGCAAGCTGCGTCATCAGCTCGAGGTGCCGCTCGTCGCGGACGGTGCTCCGGAGCGACTCCTCGTCGAGCTCCGGGAAGACCGCCGGCTCGCCGGAGCGCATCGCAATCGCGGCCGGCTGCGACGAGTCGGTCGTCGGCGCGTAGAGCGTCCGCAGCTCGCGCAGGAGCTCGTCCTTCCGCGGATCGGCCGCAGCGACCGCGACCTGCTTGATCGTGACCCCGTCGTCGTCGAGCGCGTCGACGATCGACCAGTCGGCAAGCGTCGGCACGGCCAGGCGCGCCACCGCGACCAGCGTCTCCTCCCAGTCGAGCGACTTCGCCAGCGCCTCGCCTGCCTCGGCGAGGAAGCGAACGCCGCGGTCAGGCGAAATCGGGTCGTGCGTGATCACAAGTGCCCGGTAACGTAGCGCCATGGATCCAGAACGGGCACGAAAGCTCCTGGAAAACGAGCGCAGCCGGATCGAACGCGCGCTGGCCCGGCTGCGGCACGAGGACACCGGCGAAGAGGCGGACGACGAGGATCCGGGCAACCTGGCGTCCGAGCTGTACCAGGACGAGCTGGACGAGGGGCTCGCGGACGACCTCCGGGAGAGTCTCGCGGCCGTCGAGCGGGCCGAAGCGCGGCTCGCGGCCGGGACCTACGGCCTCTCGGTCGAGAGCGGCAAGCCGATCCCGGACGAGCGCCTCGAGGCGATCCCGACTGCAGAGCGCACGGCCGAGGAAGAGGCGCGCCGGGTCTAGTTCTCACGGGAACAGTCGCGGCCTCCCGGTCGTTTACGTATCTGGCGCGGGTACTCCCCGGCGCCGTTCTTACGTAAGGAGGGATCTTCGTGACGCGGCATCCGAACCTGCACCTGCTCGACCTGCGCTGCTCTTCGTGCGGCACGGAGTTCGAGCTCCGCTCGACCGCGGACAAAATCGCGGTCGACATCTGCTCGAACTGCCACCCGGCCTACACCGGGCGTGCTCGCACGGTCGCGAGCGGCGACCGGGTCGAGCGCTTCAACCGCCGTCGCGCTCTCGCGGCCGCCTGACCGGCGGCCGCGGGCGCCGGCCCGCTAAACGGGCTCCGGCTCCGCGCGCCTCCCTCATCGGACAGACTGCGCCGTGAGCGCAGCCGCCTCGGCCCCGGCCGGCGCCTTCCGGCAGCACCAGGTGCGCGTCATCTTCGGCGCGCTGCTCCTGGTGCTCTTCCTCGCGTCGCTCGATCAGACGATCGTCTCGACGGCGCTGCCGACGATCGTGGGCGGCCTGGGCGGGATCTCCAAGCTCTCCTGGGTCGTCACGGCCTACCTGCTCGCCTCGACCGTTACAGGGCCGGTGTACGGCAAGCTGGGCGACCAGTACGGCCGAAAGATCGTGCTCCAAGCGGCGATCGCGATCTTCCTCGCCGGCTCCGCGCTCTGCGGGCTCAGCCAGAACATGACGGAGCTGATCGCCTTCCGGGCGCTCCAGGGGCTCGGAGGCGGAGGGCTCTTCGTCGTCACGATCGCCGTCGTCGGGGACATCATCCCGCCCCGAGATCGGGGCCGGTACCAGGGCTTCTTCGGCGCGGTGTTCGGCGTCTCCACCGTCGTCGGGCCACTGCTCGGCGGCTTCTTCGTGGACAGCCTCTCGTGGCGCTGGATCTTCTACGTCAACGTCCCGATCGGGCTGGCCGCCCTCGCCGTGATCGCCGTGACCTTCCAGACTCCCGTCGAGGGGGCGAAGCACACGATCGACTACGCCGGCGCCGCGCTCCTCGCGGGCGGGCTCTCGGCGATCGTGCTCTACACGAGCCTCGGCGGCACCACCTACGCCTGGGGCTCGGCGCCGATGGTCGCCCTGCTCGTGGCCGGATTCGTGATGCTCGCGGCCTTCGTGCTCGTGGAGAAGCGCGCCGCGGAGCCGATCCTGCCGCTGGAGATCTTCCGCAACCGCATCTTCGCCGTCACCAGCGCCGTCGGCTTCATCATCGGCCTGGCCCTCTTCGGCGCCGTGACGTACCTGCCGCTTTACCTCCAGGACGTGAAGGGCCACAGCCCGACGGTCTCGGGACTGTTGCTCACGCCGATGATGGCGGGCCTGCTGATCACCTCCATCGGCAGCGGCCAGCTGATCAGCCGCTTCGGCCGCTACAAGCCGTTTCCGATCGCGGGGACGGCGATCATGGCGGTCGGGCTCGGGCTGCTCTCACGGCTAGCGGTCGACACCTCGACGCTGGTCACGAGCTCATACATGCTCGTGCTCGGGCTCGGCCTCGGCCTCGGGATGGTGATCCAGGTGCTCGTGCTCGCCGTCCAGAACGCTGTCGACTACTCGTACCTCGGCGTCGCCACCTCCGGCTCGACGCTCTTCCGCCAGATCGGCGGCTCGATCGGCGTCGCGGTCTTCGGCGCCATCTTCGCGAACCGCCTTGCGAGCGAGCTCGCCGCCGGCCTTCCGCCCGGCGCACACGCTCCCGCCGCTCCGAACCCCGCCGCGTTGAAGCAGCTGCCGCCCGCGGTCCACGACGTGTACGCGGCGGCGATCACGCAGGCGCTGCGGCCGGTTTTCCTGACGGCGGCTGCCGCTGCGGTAGTCGGGTTCGCGCTCACTTGGCTCCTCCGGGAGGTGCCGCTGCGGACGACCACCGAGGCGCCCGACCCCGGCCGGGGCTTCCACGGCGCCCGGGACGACAACGCGCTTCGCGAGCTCGAACGCTCGCTCTCCCTCCTCGCCGGCCGCGAGCAGCGCTGGCAGCTGTACGAGCGGCTCGCCATCCGGGCCGGCATCGAGCTTCCGCCTCCCGAGCTGTGGCTGCTCGCGCGACTCGGCGAGCGCGAGCCGCTCAGCGGAGCCGAGCTCACCGAGCTATGGAGTGACGGGCAGCCGATCGACGATGCGCTGGGACGGCTGCGCGAGCGCTCGCTGGTCGACGATCGGAACGACGGGAGGATCGCGCTCACGGAGCAGGGCCGCGAGGACTACGAGCGGCTCGTGGCCGCCAAGTGCTCGCGCCTGCACGAGCTGCTGGACGGCTGGAACCCCGAGCAGCACGCCGAGCTCCAACAGCTCGTCGACACGCTGGGGCGCGATCTCGTCGGTCAGATCCCCGTGCCGTCCACACGCGCGGCTGGCCGAAGCTGACCAGTGGTTCAGCGGGCCCTCTACGCCCTTCTCGCGCTGGGCCCTCTCGTGGTCCTGCTCGACCACGCGACTGACGCCGGCGATCTGACGCTGTTTCCTCTGGCCGCGGTCGCGCTCGTCCCTCTCGCGTGGCTGATCGGCGAGGCGACCGAGCAAGCGGCTCGCTACACCGGCGCGGGTGTCGGCGGCTTCCTCAATGCGAGCTTCGGCAATGCGCCCGAGCTGATCATCGCGCTCGTCGCGGTCTCGGACGGGCTGACCGACGTCGTCCGCGCGTCGCTCACCGGCTCGGTGGTCGGGAACCTCCTGCTCGTGCTCGGCTTCGTCCTGGTCGTCGCTCGGCCGGGCCCGATCGATCGCACCTCGGCCTTCGTCTCCCTCGCGACCGTGCTGTTCGCCGTAGTGCTCCTGCTGATCGCATCGATACCCGGGTTCCACGGCGACCCGGACCGGGACTCGCTCGCCGTCGTCTCGCTCCCGATCGCGATCGTGCTGCTCGCGGTGCGAATCGTGGTGAACAGGCGGTCGCTGCGACGGCAGCGAAGCATGGCTCCGGCGGAGACGCCGGCCGACGGCTGGTCGCTCCGGCTTGCGCTGGTCGTGCTCGCCGCGGCCACGGTCTCCACCGCCTTCGTCACCGAGACGCTCGTCGGCTCGCTCGAGGCATTCGCGCGCGAGGTGCACCTGTCGGAGTTCTTCGTCGCGATCGTGATCGTGGCGATCGTCGGGAACATCACCGAACATGGCAGCGCGGTGCTGCTCGCCGCCCGCGGCCGGCTGAGGCTCGCGACGGAGATCGGCGTGGCCTCGGCCAGCCAGGTCGCCGGATTCCTCATCCCGGCCGTGGTGATCCTGTCGTGGGCAATCGATCCACTCGCGCTCAGCATGCGCCCGGTCGAGCTCGCGAGCATGGGCGGCGCGGCCCTGCTCGTCGCCTTCGCGCTCTTCCCGCCGCGAACATCGCGCGCAGCCGGGGGCCTGCTTCTTGCGGCATACGCCGCGCTCGTCGTCGCCTTCTACTTCGTCGGCGACCGCTAGCGCGTCAGCTTTCGGTCATACGGCCGCCGACCCGCCAGAGCGGTCGCAGGAGCGGATCTGTCAACCGAGCCGCGAGCGCAGTCAGTTGGAAGACGACCCGCCGGCCGAGCGTGCAGACGGCCACGGCCGCCAGCGTTCCGGTCAGCGCGCCGGCGAGCACGTCGGTTGGGTAGTGCATGGCGAGCAGCACCCGGGAGCAGGCAATCGCGGTAGCAAACGCGAGGAAGACCGCTCCGAGCCGTCGGCTGAAGAAGAACACAGCCACCGCGATCGCGAACGCCGCCGTTGCATGGTCGCTGGGGAAGGACGGATCGTGCGACGGCGTCGTGAAGAGGACGAGTGAGTGGGGATGCTCGACGTAGGGCCGTTCACGGAACCAGAGATGGCCGATCGCCTGGTTGAGCAGCAGACCGACGGCCGCGGAAGCCAGTGCCGAGGCGGAAGCAAGGCGTAGACGTCGGGCGCCTTCCGGCCGTGTGACGAACCACAGGGCGACAGTTGCCACCGCATACACGGTCACCGCCACCGAGGCGAAGAGCGTGAGCGGATCTTCGAGCAGGTCTTGCGTTCGAATGAGTTCGTTCAGCTCGTGGACCACTGCCCAGTCCATCTGTCCCCTCACCTCTGTCTTGCCGCCGCTGATGCCGAAGTGGAGTCAGCGCCGCGCGCGATCGAAGATCCCGCCTCGGCCTCTCAGGTTACTGAACTGAGGTCCCGTTGCCAGTGTCCGGTCAACTCCCTTACTACGTATCGATCCGCGACCGTGCTGCGGGCGCGAGCGATTCAACGGCGGACGCCGCCGTGCGCGCCACGCCCGCGGCCGCATAGGCGTCGTCCTCGTCCAGCGTCTCGTGCTCGAGCAAGGCGTTCGCCAGCGAGTCGAGCTTGTCGCGATTCGCCTCTAGCAGGGCGACGACCTCCTGGTGCGCCTGCTCGACGATGCGCCGCACCTCGTCGTCCACGAGCTTCTGCGTATCCGGGGAGGCCTCCGCAGCACCCGGGAGCAGCGGCCCCACCCCGTCCCGAGGGAGCACGGCGATAGGCCCGATCGCCGAGCTCATGCCCCAGCGGCCGACCATCTGGCGTGCGATCTCGGTCAGCTGCTGGATGTCAGACTCGGCGCCGGTGCTCGTCTCGCCGAAGACCACCTCTTCGGCCGCCCGTCCGCCGAGGGCGACCTTGATCTTCGCCTCGACCTCCGGCTCGCGGTAGTTGAACCGGTCGCTCTCGGGAGCCGCAAAGGTGACGCCGAGGGCGAGCCCTCGCGGGATGATCGAGACCTTGCGCACCGGGTCGGCGCCCTCCGTCAGCATGCCGACGATCGCGTGACCGGCCTCGTGGTAGGCGGTCCGGCGGCGGTCCTCGTCGCTCATCATCACCTGCCGCTCGGCCCCGAGGACGATCCGCTCGAGCGCGTCCGTGAAGTCGGCTTCGGAGACCTGGTCGTGGTTGCGGCGGGCGGCCAGCAGCGCGGCCTCGTTCACGAGGTTGGCCAGGTCGGCTCCGACCATGCCCGGCGTCGTCGCTGCGATCCTGCCGAGATCGATGTCGGGAGCCAGCGGGACGCCGCGCGTGTGCACCTTGAGAATCGCCTCCCTTCCGGCTCGGTCGGGCGGCTGCACGGCAACCCGGCGGTCGAAGCGGCCAGGGCGCAGAAGGGCCTGGTCGAGTACGTCAGGCCGGTTCGTCGCCCCGATCACGATCACGCTCGTGGAGGAGTCGAAGCCGTCCATCTCCGTCAGGATCTGGTTCAGCGTCTGCTCCCGCTCGTCGTTGCCGCCGCTGAAGCCGGCCACGCCCGAGGTGCGCGAGCGGCCGATCGCGTCGAGCTCGTCGATGAAGACGATCGCCGGCGCCGCCTCCTTGGCCTGCGTGAACAGGTCGCGGACGCGCGACGCGCCGACGCCCACGATCGCCTCGACGAACTCCGAGGCCGCCAGGGAGAAGAAGGGCGCGTTCGCCTCGCCCGCGACTGCCCGCGCGAGCAGCGTCTTGCCCGTGCCCGGCAGACCGGAGAGCAGCACGCCGTGCGGGATGCGGCCGCCGAGCTTGCGGTACTTCTCCGGATGACGGAGGAAGTCGACGACCTCCGAGAGCTCGGCCTTCGCCTCATCGATCCCCGCGACATCCGCGAACGTGACCGGGTCACCAGAGGGCTGGTAGCGGCGAGCGCGTGAGCGGCCGAACGTGCCGAGCACGTTCTGCACGTTCCCGGCGCGTCGGAAGAACCAGACCAGAAGCAGGATGAAGAGGATGGTCGGTCCGAAGCCGAGCAGCAGGTTCTGCCACCACGGCGCTCCGGTTTGGAGCGGCTGGGCGTTGACGGTCACGCCCTTCGTCTGCAGCAGGTTCGAGAGAGCGTCGTTGTTCGCGAAGGTGGGGACCTCGGTCTTGAAGCGGGTCGTCGGCTTCGAGCTCTCGAAGGTCACCTTCTTCGTGAAGGTGCCCTGGATGGTCGTGCCCTTCGAGGTGATCTCCTCGACGTTGCCGGCCTTGACCTGGTTCAGGAAGAACGGGCTGTACGGAATCCGGACGCGGGAAGGCGGCTGCGTCGCGCGCGAGCCTAGGTAGAAGTTGAACGCCAGCAGCGCGAGCGCGAAGAGGATCCAGCCCCGGCTGAGCCGCCACCAGGGCCGCTGGGGCGGGCCCGGCGAGGACCCCCGCGGCGCGGGCGGCGCGCCCGAGTCCTTCTGCCGATCCTCACGAACCTCGGTCATCGCCTTCCAGAGTACGCCTTCCCGTAAAGCGAGACGCGGAGCGTGTTCATAACCCGATTGACCTCGGCGACAGCGTGGGCTCTCCCCGTCACCAGAGACCAGGGAACAGGTGTGGGCGGCTGGCGGCAAAGCGGCGGTACGGGTCACCGAGGCCGTCGAGGAGCGCACGTTCCTCGTGGCGGATACGAACGACGAGCCCTGTGGTCGGCAGCACAGCCAGCACCGCGAGCGCCGCCCAGTTCCCCAGCGCCAACCCGATCCCCACGCAGGTCAGGATCATCCCGGCGTAGGCGGGATGCCGCACCCACCGATAGGGGCCCCGCTCGACAACGGCCTGGCCGGGATGCACGCGGACGTCGACGGTGAAGAACTCGCCGAGCACGGCAACGGCCCACTGCCGGATCACGATCCCCGCGCTCATGAGGACCAGTCCGAGAGCGAACACGGGCCACCGCCACTCGGCGATCCCTGCTGCAGGCACGTCCCCGGCCAACAAGAATCCTCCGGCGAGCCCAGCGGAGATCGCTGCGGCCACCACGAACAGGCTGCCCCTGTCCGACCGGGACCCCCGACGATTGAAGTGGCTCCGGAGACGAACTCGCCACTCCAGCAGCAGGAAGATGCCGAGGATCACGTAGAAGGCGATCTCCGCGCCGGATTCACTGTAGGGCAAGGGCGTCACAGATCAGGGACGAGCAACCACCGGCCCAGTGAGAGGACGCTCGGGCCGGTCAGCGCAGAACCAAGAGGTCAAGCCAGCTGCTTCTGGGTTCCGGGTTCGCTGTGTCGTCGGCGTGTCGCGCGGCGCGGCGGAGACGTTCTTTGCCGCGAAGGAACTCGTCCTCGGTGAGATTGCGCATCGTGGTGTCGGCCCGGCGGAACGTATCCACCTGGCCGAGGAAGTCCCCGAGGCTGGTCGGGTACGTCTCACGAACCTGCTCGAGAGCCTCCTGGTGGAATCCGGCGGCCGCGAACGCCTCACACGTTTCCTTGAGGGAAGGGAAGGTATTGGCAGTCCGAGCGGTCTCAGGGAACCATCGGACGAGCTCGATGCTGTCGAGCTTCAGGTTCCCCGAGGGCTCGTATCTGTCCGGGAAGCCCTGTCGGACGAGGACGGGGGCACCGGGGCGGAGAACGCGGCGGATCTCGTGTGCGGCGACTCCCAGGTCCGGGACGTGGTGGATGACAAGGGAGAGCCAGGCGGCGTCCGCCGATTCATCCGGCAGCGGTAGGGCGGTCGCATCTCCCTCGAGCACCTGGATGGCCGGTGTCCGTGGGATCTGATCCCGCATCGCGGCCGACGGCTCGACTGCGAGGACGCTGAGGTCGAACCAGTCGCTGAAGGCAGAGGCGAACGCACCGGTCCCCGCGCCGATGTCCACCAGAGTCATTCCCTGCCACGGGCGCAGGTGACGTCGTACCGCCTCGCGCCACTCCGAGAGCCCGTCGCGCGGGATCTCGCGGACCGCCTTGAACGCTGCGGCGGTCTGCTCGTCGTACCTGATCCTGGCCATGTCACGCCTCCTTGCTGGTGCCTAGTAGATGTGCAGCTTCTCGAGGAGCGCGAGCGGGTCGTCGAGGGACTCGAACAAGTCCTTGTTGTGCTTGATCATCTTGCTGCGCATATAGACGCGAAGCCACTGCTTGTAGATGTACAGCTCGTAGCGATCGAGCATGTCTCTCAATGGCAGGTCCCGTCGCTCGATGGAGGCCCGCGAGGAACATCGCACACTCGAAGCCAAGCGAGATCGACTGAAAGTACGGCGAGCCGATCGCCGAGTCGCCGGCAAGGAACACCGGTGAGCCGGCGAAAGGATGGTCACTCGGCCCCGCTGCGAGCAACTGCCGATTGGTCGCGCTGCGCGCGCGATAGAGGTCGAGCGGAATCCGGACGATCTCGAGGTCGCCGAGTAGCTCGCCGTGTGTCTCCTCTTTGATCTTGTCGATGAACCTGTCCATCGAGTCAGCGACGCCGGGGAAGTTGCTCCGAAGCCACTCGCCGTCGAATCGAGACGGCATCGCCTCGTACTCCTGAGCGCTGATGTTGACGATCCCCGTCACGTGGCTGACGCTTCCGTCGTAGTGCGTGCGGTGCACCATCGGGATGAACTTGTAGTGCGGGTTCTCGATGTTCTTGGCGTACTTGCAGTGCTCGTTGCAGTCGTACTTCTGGCCGTACAGGAACGTGATGACGAGCGCGTATTCGAGGCGGACTTTGAGCGTGTTCGCGCCTTCATCCACCTCGCTGGAGCCGGGGACCAGCTGATCTCGCAGCAGGGACCTGCTGCCCGTGCAGTCGATGAGGACGTCTCCCGGTTGGAGCATCGCCGTCGCGTCCTCCGTGGTCACGACGGCCTCGGTGCGCTCCACCCTATTCCCGCGTGCGTCGATCAGATCGCTGATCGACCGCTCGATGGAGTTGAGCGGGCAGAACCCCACCGACCAGCCCTTGAGGAGTGCGGATAGGTCCGAAGGAATGGACTGACTGAACGCGAGGCCCTGGTCGAGCTCTGGTGGATCGAAGATCGCCCCGACGCTGTCGCCGTCAATGGAATCGGCGCCGTAGCTCTCTACCGAATCCGCTACGAGGTACGGCGCGAGCTGGACCATTCGCGTTCGCGTGTACTCGCGCCGCTTCTCGTAGAGGTGCACGGAGATCCTCTCCATCGACTGGAGCAGCGCCGTGAGGAGAAGGCCCACGGGCCCTGCGCCGACCACATGGACTCGAATGTCGGACGGCAGTCTCTCGGGAGCCGCGGGGTCAGGTGTTGGGTGGCCTTCGCCTTGCTGCTCGAGCTGTGGACCGGACACTCAGGAATGATGCCGCGATCCCGCGACGGCGTCGGAGCCGCCGCGGGGCGGGCAATGGCGTCTGCTTGCGGATCCGAGCGGTCTACTCGATCGGGATCTCGAACCGGGTGATGATGCCGGGATCGCCTCCCTTCGCGAGGAGGTCGGGATCGGGATCCCGGGTCGCCACCCACGCGTATCCGTGCTCGGGATAGGCGACCACGTCGGGGAAGCTCCCGGCACTGATCGCCAGGATCTCGGCGGGTTCGTCGGTCGGGTTGCTGAATGTGTGCAGCCCGGCCCGTCCCTCCGGGCAGAAGACGAAGTCGCCGGGCGCTAGCGCCTCTTCGCCGTGCTGGTTCCGGAACAGCGGGCGGCCGCTGAGGACGAAGAACATCTCTTCGGCTCCGTAATGCATGTGCATGCGGCTCTCCGCCGCGCCGGGGGCGAGCTCGTACAGCGTTGCCCCCATCCGAGCGTCGTCCGGCCGCCAAAACACCCGGCGCCGCGTTCCAGGCTCTTCGTCGTCTCCGTCCCAGAGGGCGGAGAAAAGGTTCTGCCGTGTCATCTGGTCCTCCGAAGTAGCGGTTGCGCGCAGCAGCGAAGCCGAACATTCAGCCTCGACACGCTGCCGAAAGAAACGCGGCCTCAGCCGCGACTCATCGCTACCTCGGCGCCGGATCCACGCGGGGGATCGTAGCGCGGCTCAGCCTTCTTGATGGGCCGTGTAGTGATCGAACGCTGGCGAGCTCGTCACCGATCCATTCGGGGTCTTGACGAACTTCGGATTCCGTTGAACGATGTGTCCGTTCCGGGGACGGGGTATGTGGACTGCGGAGACGAACTGGCGGCGTCGGCGTGGCCGGCGCGAGCGGTCTGCGTCGTGCTGACACCGGGACGGGTGCGGGCGCGTTGGATGACAGAAGGAGACAGCTAGATGAGAGTCAAGGCGATTGCGGCTCTGGCCGCCCTTGCGGCGGCGGCAGCCGCGCTCGTCGCGGCGCTCCCGGCCAGCGCGGCCGGGAACGCGGGTACGACGCAGCACAGCACGTTCGATCCAACAGGGGCGGTCTTCACCTGCCCCTCGACGAACTACACCGTCCTCGGCGGTACGGTGCGCACGGTCTTTCACGACAGCATCGCGGCTGACGGCAGCGAGCACATCACCGGCACGACTACGCCGATCGGGGTCACGCTCAGCGACGGCACGACGAGCACCGTCTACCGCCTGGCCGGAGCGGACTGGTTCGGCGGCAGCTTCAACGCCGCCACCGGCATGTTCGTGATGACCAGCACGGACCATTTCAACATCCTCGGTCCGAGTGGCGGTGCCGTTGGCAGGGTGTCCGGCGTCGCGCACGCCTCGTCCGGCGGCGCCAACTTCACCTTCACCTTCGGCGCCTGCCAGGAGCCGCAGGACTAGTCCAGGTTGAGCTGAAGGGGTGCCGCTTCGGGCGGCACCCCTTCGGTCGCGTCGAGCAGGTCTGCATCCGACGCATCCACCGCCGCGACCGAGAGGGCGGGCGCGGGTCCTGTCAGCAGCCGTTACAGCCGTCGCGTTCTTCGCGGGAAGCGCGTCAACATGGCGAGGGGGCACACGGGGGAAATCGGGGTTTCCCCCGTGCTCATGGGCCGTGTAGGGATCGAACCTACGACCTTGGGATTAAGAGTCCCCTGCTCTACCAGCTGAGCTAACGGCCCGAGGCGGCCACTAGTGTAGCCGCCGCATGAAGGTCTTCTCGGTGGTCGGAAACCGGCCTCAGTTCATCAAGGCGGCCCCGACCTCGGTGGCTCTGCGGCAGCGTGGGATCGAGGAGGTCGTGGTCCACACGGGGCAGCACTACGACCCCGAGCTGTCGCAGGTCTTCTTCGAGGAGCTCGGCCTCGATGAGCCCCGCTATGCGCTCGACCTGCGCACCGCGGACACCGACGAGATGCGCGCCGCCATCGCCGCTCCGCTCCGCAACGAGAGGCCCGACTGGGTGCTCGTCTACGGCGACACGAACTCGACGCTCGCCGGCGCGCTCGCGGCGGCCGAGGCAGGCGTGCCGCTCGCGCACGTAGAGGCGGGCCTGCGCAGCGGCGACCTCTCGATGCCCGAGGAGCGCAACCGCATCGAGACCGACCGCCTCGCGGCCATGCTCTTCTGTCCGGACGAGCGGTCGCGCGACCAGCTCGCCTCGGAAGGAGTCAAGGGTCGAGCCGAGGTCGTGGGCGACGTCATGGCCGACGCATGCTTCCGGCTCACCCCCATTGCCCGAGAGCGCTCGACGGCGCTCGAGGAGCTCGGGCTCGACCCGGGCCGGTACCTCCTGCTCACGATCCACCGGGAGGCGAACACCCGTCCACCGCGGCTGGAGCACATCGCCCGGGGACTGCGGCGGCTCGAGGAGACTGTCGTCTTCCCGGTCCACCCGCGCACGCGGGCAGCGCTCGATCGCGAAGGCATCGAGCTCGGGCCGGCGGTCCTGCAACGGCCGCCGCTCGGCTACCTCGACCTGACCGCGCTGGCCTCGCAGGCGCGGGGGATCCTGACCGACTCGGGTGGACTGCAGAAGGAGGCGTACTGGCACGGCGTCCCCTGCGTGACGCTCCGCCCTTCCACCGAGTGGGTGGACACGGTGGAGACCGGCGCGAACGTCCTCGTCGACGACGACCCCGGCCGGCTCGTCGCCGCCGTCGCCGCTGCTCGCATGCCGAACGACCGCCCGCAGCTCTACGGCGACGGCCACACCGCCGCGAGGATCGCTGAGGCGCTCTATACGCTTCCGCCGTCTTGAGCACGATCGCCATCGTCGGAGCCGGCTACGTCGGCGTGCCGCTCGCGCAGGTCTTCGCGGAGGCCGACGCGGGCCACTCCGTGATCCTCCTCGACGTCCGGTCCGACCGCGTGGAGCGGCTGAACCGCGGCGAGAGCTACGTCGACGACGTTCCCTCGGAAGCGCTCAAGCCGCTGGTCGACGCGGGCCACATCAGCGCCACGCTGGACTACGACGCGCTCCGCGAGGCCGACGCGATCCTCGTCGCGCTGCCCACACCGCTGTCCGACCAGCGAGAGCCCGACCTGGCGATCCTGCTCGCTGCTGCAGCGGACATCGCGCCGCGGCTGCAGCGGGGCCAGCTCGTCGTGCTCGAGTCGACGACCTACCCGGGCACCACGCGCGAGCGGGTCAGGCCCCTGCTCGAGGCGAGCGGCCTCACGGCCGGCCAGGACTTCCACCTCGCCTTCTCCCCCGAGCGCGTCGACCCGGGGCGCAAGGACTGGACGACCAAGTCGACTCCGAAGGTCGTCGGTGGGCTGACCGACGAGTGCACCCGGCGGGCCCTCGAGCTCTACGCGAGCGCCGTGGACGAGGTCGTGCCGGTCTCGTCGCCGGAGGCCGCCGAGCTGACGAAGCTGCTGGAGAACATCTTCCGCTCGGTCAACATCGCGCTCGTGAACGAGCTGGCACAGCTCTGCGACCGCATGGGCCTCGACGTCTGGGAGATCGTCGACGCCGCCTCGACGAAACCGTTCGGCTTCATGCGCTTCGAGCCGGGGCCCGGATTGGGAGGGCACTGCCTGCCGGTCGACCCGTTCTACCTCTCGTGGAAGGCGCGGCAGTTCGACTTCTACACCGAGTTCATCGAGCTCGCGGGGAAGGTCAACGCGAACATGCCCTACTTCTGCCGCTCGCTGATCTCACAGGCCCTGAACCACGGCGCGCAGCGGTCGCTCAGCGGCTCGAAGGTGCTCGTGCTTGGCGTGAGCTACAAGGCCAACGTACCCGACACGCGCGAGTCGCCGGCCCTGAAGCTGATCGACCTGCTGCGCAAGGCCGGCGCAGAGGTCGCGTACCACGACCCGCACGTGCCCGAGCTCCCGGAGCACGGGCTCTCCTCGCAGCCGCTCGAGCCGGGCGCGTACGACTGCGTCACGATCGTCACCGCCCACAGGTCAATCGACTACGAGCAGCTCGTCGACGACGCAGGCCTCGTCGTGGACCTGCGGAACGCGACCGGCAGGAACGGCAACGGGAACAAGAAGGTCTGGAAGCTGTGACGAAGCCGAAGATCGGCCAGGCGGGTCTCGGCGCGTGGGGCAAGAACCTCGTCCGCAACTTCGAGGAGCTCGCCGACCTGGCCTGGCTGTGCGACACCGACGAGTCGAGGCGGCGGGAGTTCACTTCCCGCTACCCGGGCGCGCGCGTCACCGGCGACTTCGAGGATCTTCTCTCCGACTCCGAGCTCGAGGCGGTGGTGGTGGCGACGCCGGTGCCGACGCACTACGAGCTCTCGAAGCTCGCGCTGGAGGCCGGCAAGCACGTGTTCGTGGAGAAGCCGCCGGCGATGCGGGCTCACGAGATGGAGGAGCTCTGCGACCTGGCCGAGCAGCGCGGCCTGGTGCTGATGCCCGGGCACCTGCTCCTGTACCACCCGGCAGTGAACATCCTCAAGCGTCTCGTCCAGGACGGGGAGCTCGGCGACGTGCTCTGCGTGTACTCGAACCGCCAGAACCTCGGCGTGATCCGCAGGCACGAGAACGCGCTGCTCTCGCTCGGCGTGCACGACCTCTCGGTGATCCTCTACCTGCTCGAGGAGGAGCCCTCGGAGGTCTGGGCGCACGGCAACGCCTTCCTGACGGAAGGCGTCGAGGACATCGTCTTCTGCTACCTCCGCTTCCCCTCGGGGAAGATCGCCCACATGCACCTCTCCTGGCTCGATCCGCACAAGATGCGGAAGATCACGGTCGTCGGGCGCGAGAAGATGGTGGTCTTCGACGACATGGAGCTTGAGCGCAAGGTGACGATCTACGAGAAGGGGCCGTGGCAGCCCTCGGCGACGTGGGGCGAGTGGCAGACGCGGTCGGGAGGCATCTTCAGCCCGGAGGTCCCGAACGACGAGCCGCTGCGGCTCGAGTGCAGGCACTTCATCAGCCTCATCGCCGGGGAGGGCGATCCCCGGCGAGCGGCGCTCGACGGGCTGGCGGTCGTGCAGGCGCTCGAGCAGCTGCAGGCCTCGCTCGTCGTCGCTCCGGCGTGAGACGCTACGCGTTTAGCAAGATCCTCGAGTTACCGGTTCTCCAGGGTGAGCGAAGGCAACACAAAGCAGCAGCGAAGAACGTGACCGAGGTCGCGGAAACGGCAGTCGTCTTCCCCGGAACGGTGGTCGGCGAGGGCTGCACGATCCTCGACTACGCGGTCGTCGGCAAGCAGCCGACGCTATCGCCGCGTTCGACCGCGAAGCGCGAGGAGCTGACGCCGCTCGAGCTCGGCCCGGGGACGATCGTCTCCACGGGCGCGGTCGTCTTCGCGGGGACCACGATCGGAGAGCGCGTGATCGTGGGCGACCAGGCGTGCGTGCGCGAGCGCTGCACGATCGGCGACGACGTCGTGATCGGACGCGGCTCGCTGGTCGAGAACGACACCTCGGTGGGTGCGCTGACGAAGATCCAGGCGCACGCGTACATCACCGCGTACTCGCTGCTCGAGGACAACGTCTTCATCGCGCCCTGCGTGATCACGACCAACGACAACTTCATGGGCCGCACCGAGGAGCGCCACGAGCTCGTCAAGGGGCCGACGATCCGGCGGGGCGCACGGGTCGGCGGCGGCGCCGTGCTGCTTCCCGGCATCGAGATCGGAGCGGAGGCTTTCGTCGGCGCGGGCGCGGTCGTCCTCGGGGACGTGCCGCCCCGTGCGGTCATGGTCGGCAGCCCCGCGAGGCAGATCCGCGAGGTGCCCGAGGAGGAGCTGCTAGAAGGCTAGGCGGATGTGGTAGCGGCCGAACCACGGCCGGGCCAGCTTCACCTGCAGGGAGTACCAGCCCGCCTTCCGGGCGCGGAAGCGGATCCGCTCCGGCGCGCCCGGGGGATGAATCGAGCGGCGCACGCGCAGGTCCGGGCGTGCAGTCGCAAGCGACCGCAGGCCCGGCTTCCAGAGGAAGATCGACGCGTCGATCTTCGGGCTTGCCTTCACGACCGCCGTGACGCGCTGGCCGCGGCTCAGGTGGAAGCGGTAGACGTCGTTCGGATCATCCCACCAGTCGAGCGTCGCCGACTTGTCGAGGCTCGCGTAGAGCGTGGCCGCCCAGCGGCCGGCATCGTCGTTCGGCTCGAGCCGGTCGGCCGTCGGAAGCGGCTTGCTCAGAGCCGCCAGGGCGGCAGTGAGGTCGAGTCGCCCGAAGCCGGTCAGCGGGTCGGGACCCTGCGTGCACTGGACGCAGCCGTCCGCGGGCGTCGCGTCGTCGGCGGTCGTCTTCAGGATCGTGGCAACCTGGTCGGGCCGCAGCATCGGCAGCTGGCCCAGCAGCACCGCGGCTGCGCCCGCGACCTGAGGCGCCGAGAACGAGGTCCCGCTCGCGTTCCGGAAATCCTTGGGCCCGCAGCTCGAATAGCCCTGCAAGGTGCAGGACGGGTAGTGGGCGGTCAGGGTCCGGGGAAGCAGGGAGAACATGGCCGTCCCGGGCGCGGAGAGGTCGACGTACTGCTGGTCGCGGTTGGAGAAGCTCGGCACGTCACCCGACCGGCCGTAGGCCGAGACTCCGAGGACGTGGGGAAGCGCCGCCGGGTAGCTCGCGTACGGCCAGGGCTTCGCCGGGGCCTGGTTCCCGTTACCGACCGCGGCGACGACGAGGACGCCGCTACGGACCGCGGAGGCAATCGCCCGGCGCTCCGGGTACGAGAAACCGTCGCGGGTCGGATCAGCCGGGTCGCGGATGCTGCCGAGGCTGAGGTTGATCACGCGCGCGCCGGAGCGGACCGCCCAGCGGATCGCGCGAGCCTCGGCACGCGGCGGGATCGTTCCGTCGTCGCTGACCACCTTCGCGACCACGAGACGGGCGGGCGGGGCGATCCCGGCGATGCCCACGCCGTTGTCCGCAATCGCCGCGATCTCGCCCGCTACAAAGGTTCCGTGGCCGAAGCTGTCCGCGACCGATCCGCCGACGAAGCTGCGCTCCGCGACGACGCGCCCCTTGAGCTCGGGATGGGAGAAGTCCACGCCGGAGTCGATCACCGCGACCCGCACCGCGAACAGCTGCTGCGCGGCATCGAAGGTGTCGAGCGCCCGGTCGCGCGCGAGGTACCACTGCCGGGCGACGAGCGGGTCGTTCGGGCCCGTCAGGGCGAGTGCGGTACCGGGGGCTGCGAGGGCGGTGACAAGCGCGGTGAAGGCGAGCGCACGCCTCACGCCGAGACCACCTGGAGCGGATCGGAGAGCCCGAGTACGAATCCCTTGCCGGCCACGACGCGAGCCCGGTAGGTGCCGGGCGTGACAGTCACCGGGGCGATGAAGGTGCCGTTCGCGCCGACAGTCGTGCGCGCGACCGTCGTCCAGGCGCGCCCAGCCTGCCGCTGGACCTGCACCGCCGACCCGGGCAGCAGCGGCTTGACGACGCCGGAGAACGAGCTGCGGTTGGCCGCGGCGCCGAGCCGCACGGCCGGGGCAACCGCCAGCCGCACGATACCGCTCTGGATCGGCCCGGTCGAGAGGCGGTAGTCGGTCGTCACCTTCGGGGAGAGCATCGCGGCGACCCGCCCACCGCGCGACGTGAGCGCCGCGAGCGGCTTCCAGTCGCCGCCGTACGGACGCGACTGGAGGGTCGCGCGCGAGATGCCGCGCGCGATCCCGGCGAGGCGCATCTGGGTGCCGTAGACGAGCGAGCGGGCCGGCGGGGTCAGATTCAGCATCCCGATCGTGAACCACGTCGAGCGCAGGCCGAGCGCCGTCCGGACCTTCGCGCCGCTCATGGTGCGGTCGCCCTTCGACCCGACGAGCGTCATGGAGCGCACACGGCCGGAAGACGCCACATCCGGCCGGATGTCCAGCAGCGACCCACGCGCGCCGAGCCGGCGGCTCAGGACGCTGCTCTTGAAGCGCAGCGGGCCCCAGTTGTGGTACGGCGAGAGCGTGTCGTAGGGATCCGGCACCGACACCAGGTACGGCGTCGGCTCCGCGCTGTACCACACGTCCTGCACATTGGCGGTCTTGCCACCGGAGCTCGAGAAGAAGAACGTCTGGGC
>JBKPAM010000055.1:0-9329 GCA_046726435.1 Actinomycetota bacterium | reverse complement strand
GCATCCGACCACGGCGTCCCCATGCGCGGGTGGACGGACGGCAGGAGCACCGTCATCAGCGCCCCGCCCGCGAGGCCGGCATGCACGAGCCCGAGCACGCCGCCGAACAGCCAGCCGGCGTGCGAGACCGCGCGGAAGACGGCGTAGTACAGGAGCGCGAAGGCGAGACCGTTGAGGAAGTGGATCACGTAGCCGAGCACGGCCGCAGACCCGCGCCGGTCGGTGAAGATCGTCCCAAGTAGCAGCGGGATGTCCATGCGCGTCAGCCCCAGCTCCTGCGCCAGACGGAGCATGCTCGTGAGCACGATCGTGCCCACCGCGCCGCCGGCCAGCGCGCCCCAAAGCGTCACGCTGCCTGCTCTCCCGACTCCGCGTCGGCGACCGAGACGGCGGCGTTCACGAGCGCGAGGTGAGTGAGGGCCTGCGGGAAGTTGCCGAGAAACTCGCCGGTGCGCTGGTCGATCTCCTCGGAGTAAAGGCCGACATCGTTGGCGAGGCCGAGCAGCTCTTCCATCAGCGCGTTCGCGTCCTCGAGCCGGCCGACGCGGGCCAGCGCATCAACGAGCCAGAAGGAGCAGGTCAGGAAGGCGCCTTCCTCGCCCTCGACCCCGTCCTCGCCTCGGTACCGGTACACGTATGGACCGCTGCGAAGCTCCCGCTCGATCGCCTCGATCGTGCCGCGGATTCGCTCGCTTTCAGGCGCGTCGTACCGGAGGAGAACGAGCGCCAAGAGGCTGGCGTCGAGCTCGCGGAGATCGGGTGCGCGGACGTAGCTCCGGCGCTCGTCGTCCCAGCCCTCGCGGTCGACGAACGCGCGCACCTCGTCCGCCGCTGCCCGCCAGCGGGCGTTGCGGTCCGGGATCAGTCCGCTCTCCGCGAGCGCACAGGCGCGGTCGAGCGCGACCCAGCACAGCGCCTTCGACTGGATGAAGTGCGTCCGCTCGCTCCTGACCTCCCAGATGCCGTTGTCCCGGTCGCGCCAGTGCTCTGCGACGAAGTCGGCGATCTTCGCGACCTCCTTGCCGGTGTCGCCGTCGAGCCGGCCCACCTCGTTCGCGTACAGCGAGATCGCCTCCAGCACCGCGCCGTAGAGGTCGAGCTGAACCTGGTCGGCCGCGCCGTTGCCGATTCTCACGGGTGCCGAGCGGCGATAGCCCTCGATCTCCTCGAGCTCACGCTCCGTCGTTTCCACGGAGCCGTCGATGCGGTAGAGGATCTTGAGGCGCGGCTGGGTCAGGCGCGAGGCGTGCATCAGCCACCAGAAGAACGCGTGCGCCTCCTCGTGGACGCCGAGGCGAAGCAGCGCGTCCAGCGTCCAGCTGGCGTCGCGCAGCCAGGTGAAGCGGTAGTCCCAGTTGCGCTCGCCGCCGAGCCACTCCGGCAGGGACGCTGTCGGCGCGGCGACGATCGCCCCGGAGGGGGCGAAGGTGAGGAGCTTCAGCACGAGGGCGCTGCGAACGACCTCGTCGCGCCAGGCGCCGTCGTACCGGATCCGGCTCGCCCAGTCCGGCCAGAAGCGCATTGTTCGCTGGAGACGCCGCTCGGAGTCGTCCCGCCCGGGGATGACCGCAGGCTCCTTGGACGCGGCGGACAGCGACAGGAGGGCGGTGGCGCCCTCGGCGAGCTCGATCGTGCCCGAGACGACGCCGTCGTGGAGCGTCCCCTCGCCAATGTTGCAGAGCCCCAGGACGATCGCATCGCTCGTCGAGTGCGCGAACCAGCGTCCGGCGCGGCGCTCGATGCGCGTGTCGCCGCGCGTGTAGCCGAAGCGTGGGTCGAACGTCCACGTCAGCGACACCGAGCCTGCGAGCGCCTCGACCTTCCGCACGAGCTCGCGCATCGGCGAGATGCGCGTGATGTCGGTGAGCGTCATCGCGTCGGTCACGCGAACGCGTCCTTCGCTCGTCTTGAAGGTCGTTTCGAGGACGTTCGAGCTCTCCTGGTAGCGGCGCTCGGCCTCGAAGGGCACGGTGGGTTGTAGCCGGAACGACCCGCCGCGCTCGGCATCGAGGATCCGTGCGAAGACGGTCGGCGAGTCGACGTTGGGAAGGCAGAGCCAGTCGATGGAGCCGTCGCGCGCGACGAGGGCGCCGGTCCGCCCGTCGCCCACGAGCGCGTACTCGCGGATCGGGGCGTAGCCGTCGACGCGCTGCACGGCCGCGATTCTGCCGCGTCGGCACCAGGCGGCGCGCCGCGCATCGGTGGACGGATCGGCACGGAGTCGGCACGAAGGCGTCACCCATCAGTGCGCTTACGTCGGGTACCGTCGACCGCGAGGGAGGTGGGATCGAGCCCCACCCTCGGGTGGGGGTATGGGGCTCGGGCTGGCTCGCGGGCGGTCAGCGGTGGCCGAAATGGTGCGCTGCCGGGAGGCTGCCGAAGACGTCCGCATCGTCCGCACAGCGCTTCGCCAGCGGGCTCAGCGACTCCAGCTCCCGCACGACCACGTTCCGGTTGCGACCCAGCCGCTCGAACCGGCCGCGCGCCAGCAGCAGGGGCTCGGCCCGCACCAGCGGGCGGAAGCGGTCGTACACCGCCGGGGGCACGACCAGGTTCACCTGCCCGTGCTCGTCCTCCAGCAGCATGAAGACGACCCCGTTCGCCGTCGCCGGCCGCTGGCGCGCGACCGCCATGCCCGCCACCGCGACCGAGCTTCCCGCCCGCGCCTCGGCCAGCTCCTCGCTCGACAGCGTCCCCTTCGGCAGGTGCGGCCGCAGCAGAGTCAACGGGTGGACGCCGACGGAGAGACTGGTCGTGCGGTAGTCGGCGAGCATCAGCTCCCACGGAGAGTGCTCGCGCAGGGTCGGCGTCGTCGCCGTCGGGTCGAGCGGCAGGGCGAGCTGGCTTTCCTCTCCACGGCTCCCCGGCACCGTCTGCGCCCGCGGGGCAAAACCGAGCTCCCACAGCAGCGCCCGCCGCCCGCCGTCGAACGCATCGCACGCCCCCGACGCCACCAGCGCCTCCAGCCGCGCGCGGTCGAGCCCCGTCCGCTGCGCCAGCGCCCGCACTCCCGCGAACGGCCCTCCGCGCTCCCGCTCCGCGACGAGCGCCGCAGCCTCGTCCTCGCCGAGCGAGCGCACGTACGAGAGCCCGACCCGCACCGCCTCCCCCTCGAGCACGCAGGTCGCCGCGCTGCGGTTCACGTCCGGCGGGCGCACCTCCACCCCACGCCGCTGCGCATCCCGCACGAGCGAGGCGGGCGGGTAGAACCCCATCGGCTGGGCGTTCAGCAGCGCGCACAGGAACTCGGCCGGGTAGTGATGCCGCAGCCACGCCGACTGGTACGCGAGCAGCCCGAACGCGGCAGCGTGCGACTTCGGGAAGCCGAAGCCCGAGAAGCCGACGAGCTTGTCGAAGACGGCGTCCGCGACCTCGGCGCTCACCTCCCGGGCGACCGCGCCTTCGACGAAGCGGCCGCGGAACGCCTCGATTGCCTCCAGCGACCGCTTCCGGCTCATCGCGCGTCGCAGCCCCTCGGCCTCGCCGATCGAGAAGCCCGCCAGGGCCGTCGCCACCTCGAGCACCTGGTCCTGGAAGACGATCACCCCCAGCGTCTCGCGCAACGGCTCCTCCAGCAGCGGATGGTCGACCGGCGGAACGAAGCTCGGGTCGTCGCGCAGCTTCTGCCGGTTCGCGATGTACGGATGTACCGCGCCGCCCTGGATCGGCCCGGGCCGCACGAGCGCGACCTGGATCGTCAGATCGTCGAGGCTCTCCGGCCGTGTCTGCAGGAGCGACTGCATCTGTGCCCGGCTCTCGATCTGGAAGACGCCGATCGTGTCCGCGCGCTGGATCTCTTCGTACACCGCTCCGTCCTCGAGCGGCACGCGCGACAGGTCGATCACGCTACGCGTTCCAGAATGACGCGCGATCTGCTCGACGCAGTCCTCGACCGCCGAGAGCATCCCGAGCCCGAGCAGGTCGATCTTCAGGAAGCCCGCGTCGGAGCACGAGTCTTTGTCCCACTGGCAGAGCTGCCGTCCCTCCATCGCCGCGGGCTGCACCGGGACGAGCTCGACCAGCGGCCTCGTGGAGATCACCATCCCGCCCGGGTGCTGCGAGACGTGGCGGGGCAGCCCGCCGATCTCGCCGCAGAGCTCGGCGAACGCGCGCCAGCGGGGCGAGGCGCGCTTGGCCCCTGCATCCGGCAGCTTCTCCAGCTCCTCGCCGACGCGGTACGGGTTGCCGTCGGTCAGCCGAGCGAGCCGCTCGAGCTCCGCGAAGGGAAGACCGAGCGCCTTGCCGATGTCGCGGATCGCTCCTCGCGCGTGGTAGGTCGAGAAGCTCGCGACGAGCGCCGAGTGCTCGCGCCCGTAGCGGTCGCAGACCGCGACGATCAGCTTCTCGCGGATGTCGCGCGGAAAGTCGAGGTCGATGTCCGGCACCGAGACGAGCTCGCGGTTGAGGAAGCGGCCGAGCGAGAGGCCCGCCTTCACAGGGTCGACGTGCGAGAGGCCGGTCAGGTAGCAGACGATCGAGCCGACCGAGCTGCCGCGGCCGCGGCCGGGCGGAAGAACGTTGCGGGCGACCGAGCCGCCGCGCACCTCCAAAGCACAGTCCCGCGCCAGCTCGAGCACCTCCCAGTGCAGCAGGAAGAAGCCCGCCAGGCCGAGCTCGTCGATCAGTCGGAGCTCCTCCTCCAATCGGGTTCGTGCGCATGATTCGAGAACGCGTAGCGTGTTCGCACCGCCGTAGCGCTCTTCGAAGGCGCGGTCGCAGACGCGAGCGAGCCGCCGGATCGCAGGCTCGCCCGTGTCGGAGAAGTCCGGGTAGCGGTAGCCCAGGTCCTCGGTCAGGTCGAACTCGAGCCGAGCGGCGAGCTCTCCCGAGCGCTCCACGGCGTCTCGGTCGAGCGGGAAGCGCTCGGCCGCCTCCTCCGGCGCGACGAGCACGCTCTCGTGGTTGCCGCGCCGCTCGGGCTCGCAGCCCTCGAGCGCACTGCGGCAGCGAATCGCGACGAGCACGTCCTGGAGCGAGGCCCGGCGCGGGTGGTGCGCATGGACGTCCCCGGTCGCAACCGTGGCCACGCCCAGGGCCTCGGCGAGATCCCGCAAGGCGGCGAGCCGGCGTGCGTCGCCGCGCTCGTACGGCCGCTGGAGCTCGATGAAGAAGCGCTCCTGCCCGAATGCCCTCGCCAGCTCCGCCGCCCCGTTCGGGCTCCGCACTGCGAGCCCGTGACGCGCGCAGCCGGAGAGGCAGACGAGCCCCTCGTTCAGCTCCGCCAGCAGCGTCGGGTCGAGGGCCGGCGGCGCAGGCTCGTCGAGCCTGTCCCGCGTGTGCGCGTGCGCGGCGGTCAGCAGCCGGCAGAGGTTGGCGTACCCCTGTGCGGTCTCGACCAGGAGCGTCACGTGCGAGCCGCCCGAAAGCGTCATCTCGGCGCCGGTGATCGGCCGCACGCCGAACGTCTTCGCCATGTGCGCAAACTCGAGCGAGCCGTAGACGCCGTCGTGGTCGGTCAGCGCGAGCGCCTCGTAGCCGAGCTCCGCCGCGCGCGCCGCGAGCTCCTCGGGCAGCGAGGCGCCGTCGAGGAACGAATAGGCTGAGTGCGCATGGAGCTCGACGTACACGCGCCGCTCCTCCTAGCCCCCGGCGAGGGCGAGGTCGTTACCGACCGGCCGGAGCGCACGCTGCGGATCCTGGTCGAGCTCGACGATTTGATCCTCACGTGGTTCCGCTACGAGCCGGGCGAGAAGGGGCCCGACCCGCACATCCACAAGCACCACACCGACGCCTTCTACGTCCTGGAGGGCGAGGTCGAGGTCTCGCTCGGCCCGGAGCCGGCGACCGTCAAGGCGGTGCCGGGGACGGTGGCCGCAGCACCGCCGAACGTGGTCCACACGTTCCGGAACGCGAGCGCCGCCACCGCGATCTTCCTCAACCTCCACGTCCCGTCGATGGGCTTCGGCGACCACATGCGGGGTCGCAACCCGGGCTTCGATCAGCACGCGCCGCCGGCCGACGGGGGCCGCCCGTTTTCGGACGCCGTCTTCTGTGGAGCCGAGGACGCCGAGCTCGTCGAGCACGACACGAGCGCCCTGCGGATCCTCTGCGACCTGCCGCAGCTCTCCGCTCTCGACCTGACCTTCTCTCCTGAGTTCGAGGGCGTCGACCCGCACGTCCACAGGGACCACACGGACTCGTTCTACGTGCTCGAGGGCACTGTGGAGTTCCACACCGCCGCCGGGCCGCGACGCGGCGGGCCCGGCACGGCCTTCTCCGCACCGCGCAACGTCGAGCACGGCTTCCGGAACCTCGGGCCCGGGCCACTTCGCGTGTTCAACCTCCATACGCCGCCCGGCGGGTTCGTCGACCGCGTTCGCGGAGGCTGAGCCGGCCGCTCACGTCCCTCGCTGGCTGAACCAGCGGCCCACCTCCTCGTCGAGGAACACGACCGCGTGCTCACCGCCTGCGAGGACGACGTCGAAGTAGCGCCGGCTGACCGGCTCTTCCGTCCACCAGCGGTCGACCACGCGCCACTCCTCCCGCACCAGCGCGACGGGGGCTCGGTTAACCCGACGAGGCGAGCCATCCAGATGGGCCTCGACGAGCACAGCGGAAGGCTCGTTTATTCGTCTCGCGGAACCAGCAGAGCCCGCTGCTCGGGCAGACGCGACCACGGCGCCACCTCGACGACGGTACAGACGGATCCGGAGCCGGTCCCCACGCGGACCTGGCGAAGGCCCTCGCGCAGGTGTGACCGGAGCTCGTCTCCTTCGGGCCGGACGAGCTCGAGCTGACGGCCGACCGACTCCGTCAGCGCGAGCGCCTCGAGGCGCAGCATCATCACCGGCGCCGGAAGCTCTAGCAGCTTCGGCCCGAGCGCCGCGCGCAGGCGGGCGGGATCGGCGGTGGCGTCACGGAGAGTCACCGTTCCCCGCCACGAGCCGCCGCCGACCAGGCGTCCCGCGAGCGCGAGCTTGCGGAGGGCCCGCCCGCTTCGCTCCGGACGTGCCAGCAGCCGGTCGAGCAGGACGCCCAGCGAGCGTCTGAGCGTCAGCTCGTTCCCGACCGCCTCCGGGAACTCCAGCGTCTCGAACAGCTCTGCCGCCGGCCTCCGCCCGCGCACGCGCCGCTTCGAGCCGCCCCTCGCCAGGCTCCAGGCGCGGCGGCCGTCCGGCCCCAGACGTTCGGCCACCGCGCCTCCAGGGAGCCCGGCAAGCTCTCCAAGCCTCTTCACCCCGAGCTCCTCGAGCTCTTCTCGCCTGCGCACGTCCAGCGGCAGCAGCGTCAGCGGCAGCGGCGCGAGGAACTCCCGCGCACGCTCGTCCGAGACGACGAGCGCCTGACCGGCCCGCGCGACGTTGGCCGCCGCGAGCGCGGCGAAACGCCGGTTCGCTGCACCCACGCGCGCGTCCCAGCCAGGCCCCGCCGCGGTGAGCGCACGCTTGAGCGCCGGCTCCAGCCCGCCGTAGAGCCGCTCCAGCCCGCGCGTCTCGAAGTACGCACACCCCGGAGCGGCCGCGTCGACTGCGAAGCCCGCGTCCTCGAGCTGCCGCACGATCCCCTCCCACGCCTCCTCGGCCGCCGCCGGGTCGGGATCGACGAGCTGGAGCGACGGGCACATGGCCAGCGCCTCCCCCAGCCGCATTGCGGGCTGCACGCCGGCCTCCTCCGCCGCCGCGGTCACCGGCCCGAGCAGCGCCTCGGCCCCCGGTTCCGGCGCGAGCGCGGCGGGCGCGAGCTGCAGCCGAGGCCGTGCCCGCAGCGCGACCCGCAGCTCGAATCCGGGGATGACCAGACAGGCGATCATGGGAACGTATGTTCTACACGAACACACGTTCCCCTGTCAAGCGGCCAGAGTCTTGTTCCCCTGTCAAGCGGCCAGATCGTGACCGCGGTCGCGCGAAAGCAGTCGGGTTGGTTCGTTAGGTTTCGCGCGATGGCCACCCGAGAGGCCGCCTGTCACTGCGGGCAGCTCCGTCTGGAGGTCTCAGGCGATCCGTTCGCGGTCTCCATCTGCCACTGCCTGGCCTGCCAGCGCCGGACCGGGAGCGCCTTCGGGATGCAGGCCGGCTTCAAGGCGGATCAAGTGCAGGTCGCCGGCCGCTTCAACGACTACTCGCGCATCTCCGACGAGGCGGACCGGAAGGAGCACGTCTTCCATTTCTGCCCTGAGTGCGGCTCGCAGGTCTTCTACACCGAGCCGGCAGAGCCCGATCTGATCGTCGTCTCGATCGGCTCCTTCGCAGACCCGTCCTTCCCGCCGCCGACCGAGTCGGGCTACGACTCGCGACGGCACGCGTGGATCGGCCTGCCCGACACGATCGAACGCTACGACCCCGACGTGTGGGACTCGGTGAGACCGCTCTACGAGGCCGGCGAGTACGCGCAGGCTGCCGACCGCGGGCGCGAGCTGCTGGAGACTGATCCGGGGAACCCCAAATTGCTCTACAACGTCGCCTGCTCCGAGAGCCGCGCCGGGCAGACGGCCGACGCGCTCGAGCACCTCGGCCAAGCGGTCGACGCGTGGGATGGCTGCCGCGCGATGGCGAAGGAGGACTCGGACTTCGACCCGATCCGGGGCGAGCCGGGGTTCCAGGAGCTGGTCGGCCGCTAGGCCGTCAGCCGACGAGCGTGCCTTCGGCGGCCGCCGACGGCTCGGGGTCGGGCAGCCGGGTCATCCGCTCCTTCGGAACGGCCGTCGCCGCCTCAACCGCCACGCGCCGATTATCCCGCGCGGAGGAGACGGCACGCGGCGTGCCACCGCTTGACTTCCGTACCCAGGTACAGGTCTAGAGTGGCCTCACTATGCGGATCGGAGAGGTCGCCCGCCGCGCCGGAGTGAACATCGAGACGCTCCGCTACTACGAACGCCGTGGGCTGCTGGCCGAGCCCCCGCGCGGGCCGAACGGGCATCGCGTCTACGACGAGGAGACGGTCCGCTTCGTACGGGCGGTCAAGGAGGCGCAGAGCCTCGGCTTCACGCTCAGCGAGATCGCCGAGCACACGCGGCTGACGAGGCGCGGCAGCACGCAGGAGTCGATCCGCGTCCGGCTCGCCCAGAAGATCGACGACGTCGACGACAAGCTCGCCGGCCTACGCCGGGTCCGCGACGAGCTCGCGCGGGTGCTCGGCTGCGCGTGCGACTCGCTGGACCACTGCACCTGCGGCGCGGCGTACCTGGCCCGAGGCGGGCGCGACCCGGAGCTCGGGCCGCTCCTCCACGTGACGAACGGCGAGAGCGCGGGGAATACGCTTCGCCAGACGGGTCTGGGCGGGGCCGTGCTCTCCTGGCAGGACGTGCTGCACGAGGGCCCCGTGCCCGCGGCTCCGCCCGAGGAGGTGCGCCGCATCCGCGCGCGGTTCCTGAGCGAGTGCGGCTGGGGCAC
>JBKPAM010000054.1:0-7315 GCA_046726435.1 Actinomycetota bacterium | reverse complement strand
CGACGACGTCGTCCTCGACGTCGCCACCGGCACCGCCGCGGTCGCCCTCGAGGTCGTGCGGCAGCGCGGCTGCTCCGTCGTCGGCGTCGACCAGAGCCCCGAGATGCTCGCCGAGGGGCGGCGGCGGGTTCAGCTCGCGGCCGAAACGAGTCGTGTACGGCTCGTCGAGGCGACCACGGAGAGTCTGTCCTTCGAGGATGCGTCCTTCGACGGCCTCACCGCCGCGTACGTTCTCCGGTACCTCGACGACCTCCCGGCCGGCCTGCGAGAGCTCGCTCGCGTCTTGAGGCCCGGAGCCGCGGCGGCATTCCTCGACTTCGGCGTCCCGCCGGCAGCGCTTCCCCGCGCGGCGTGGAACCTCTGGGTCGACGTCGGGCTGCCGGTCCTCGGGCGCGCGATCTCGCCGGGCTGGCACGAGGTCGGCCGCTTCCTCGGCGGGAGCATCCGCGACTTCGACGAGCGCTGGCCCGTCCCACGGCTGCTATTGGCGATGCGGGAAGCCGGCTTCCAGGACGTCAACGCTCGGCGTCTGAGCCTCGGCGGCTGCACCGTCCTGTGGGGCCGCCGGGCGTGACGGAGGCGCGCCCGGCCTTCTACGCGCTCGCACCGGGGGGCTGGCGGGACTACGTCACGCTCCTCCATCCGCCCTACACGGCCTGGCACCTGAGCTACGTCGTGATCGGCGCCTCCCTCGCTCCGATCTTCCACGGCGACCGCCTTGCCGCGGCGGCTGCCGCCTTCTTCCTCGCACTCGGCGTCTCCGCCCACGCGCTCGACGAGCTGAACGGACGCCCGCTCGCGACCCGCATCCCCGAGCCCGTGCTCGTCACGCTGACCGTGGTCCCCCTCGCCGTCGCCGTCGGCATCGGGATCGCCGGCGCGATCTCCTTCGACCTCTGGCTGCTCGTCTTCGTCGCCGTCGGCGCGGTGCTCGTGCCGATCTACAACCTGGAGCTGCTGGGCGGCGCCATCCACAACAGCCTCGGGTTCGCGCTCGCCTGGGGCGCGTTCCCGCTGCTGACCGGCTACTTCGCCTGCGCGGGGACGATCACATGGGAGGCGCTGCTCGCAGCCTGCTACGCCGCTCTGATGAGCTACGTGCAGCGGGTGCTCTCGACGCCTGTCCGCCACGTGCGCAGGCGCGTGGCCGCGGTCAGCGGGACGATCGAGCTCCGAGACGGCGGCAGTGAGCCGGTGACGCGCGAGACGCTCGCCGCAACGCAAGAGCGATCGCTGAAGCTGCTCGCCGCGGCGAACGTCGTACTGGCCCTCTCGCTGCTCGTGTTCCGGCTCGCATAGCATGCGACCCGTGCGCGAGGAGGTCCTCGAGCTCGTATTTGCGGGCGCGGTCGTCGTGGTCTTCGCCTCCGCGGTCGCAGCGATCTTCGGCCGCGTGTCACGCTCGACCCTCGTCATGCTCGGCGCGATCGTTGCCGCCGCGGCCGTCGTGGGCTGGGTCGTGTTCGCGCTCGAGCCGTCGGCTGAGCTCGCCGTGGCTGCCGGCGGCCTGACCGTCTGCGCCGCCCTTCAGGCCGCGATCCTGGGCGTACGCCGGCTCCTGGACCGTGCCGAGGACGTCGAGAGCCGGCTACGGGAGGCAGAGACACGCTTCGACACGCTGGTCGCGGCGGAGGTCGAGGCCCGCGCCGCGGAGCTCGACCGGACGCTCGCGCGCGCCCGTGCAGACTCCCTCTCGAAGCTCGTCGCCGAGGAGCGGAAGATCGGCGAAGAGCGGCGCGCGGCCCTCGTGGAGCGCGAGCGCAGGACGAGCGTGGAGCTGGGCGAGGCGCTCGCGAAGGTCGAGCAGCGCTCGGCGCGGCGGCTCGGCGAGATCGCGGCCGATCTCGAGCGCGCCGAACAAGGCCTGACCGCGCAGGTAGCCGCGCTGGCCCAACGTCAGCGCCAGCTCATGGCCGACGCCGAGGCACGGCTCGCGCTCGACACGCAGAGCCTCGACGGCGTGAGCGAGGAACAGCGCGAGCGGCTCTCCGTGCTCCAGGCGCAGTTCGACCGCACCGTGCGAGAGATCGCCGGGGCCGCCGACGAGCAACTCGAAGCACACGAGCGCGACCGGCGCCGCGCACTGCACGAGGTCGCCGAGCGCCTGCGCCAGCGCGAGCGCGACCTCCGCGAGCGCGTGGCCTCGGAGGAGGCCGAGGCGATCCAGCGCATCCAGGCCGGCTTCGCCGACATCGAGCGACGGCAGCTCGACGAGCTGAAGCGAGTCGTCGAGCGAACGGCGGCCACCTTCTCGGACGCGATCTCGAAGCAGTTCGCCGAGGACATCCGCGGTGCGCGCGACCAGGCGGCACAGCGGCTCTCACGCGAGCTCGACCGCGCCGTGGCGCACTTCGCGAAGGAGGCTCAGACCGTTCTCGCCGAGCGGCTCGCGCATGTGGCCGACGCCGGCGGGCAGCGCCTGGAGCGGAAGCTCTCGCAGATCGGCTCCAACCTCGAGCAGGGGCGCGACGAGCTCGTCGCGGAGCTTCAGCGGCGGATCGGCGACGCCGAGATCGCGCTCCGAGCCCAGGTGCAGTCGCTGGCGGCCGATGCCGAAGCCGAGCGGACGGTCCTGAACGCCCGCCTCCAGGACCTCCAGCGGAGGATCGACGAGGCCCTCAGCGAAACAGGTTCGCGGCTGGCTCCGACGTTTCGCAGCAGCTGACCTCAGCAAACACAACCCAAACAAACTTCATATGGCAGGGTTCGTCTAGGAGAGGACGAACTACCCGGGCGCAGATGACGGAGACCGCTGAGACACCCAGGGACGAACAAGCGAAGGTCGAGAGCTGGCGCCTGCACGTGCTGATGGAAGCCGGGTACCCGCTGCCGCTCGCGGAGAAGATCGCCCACAGCGCGGCCGACCTGCACCACGCGGTCGATCTGGTCGCACAGGGCTGCACGCCCGAGATCGCCGCCGAGATCCTCATCTAGCGACCCTCGTACAACGCGGACGAGGCCGTTATCCTCGCTCACCGGCGGCCGGGAATTACTCAGGAGCGGTGTGTCGAGCACGAGCAGCGATGTCGAGCCGTGGGAGCTCCACTCCGAGCTCGTCTTCGTTTCCCCGGAGGTCTGCGAACGGGCACTCGAGCTGCTCCCCGAGCGCGATCCGTACGCATTCCTGGCGAGACCACGGACGCCGGTCGCCGTCCCTCCGGTCGCGGGTGACGAGCCCGAGGTCACGCGCGGGCTCCCTACCCTGGTCGCCCTTTACGGGCTCTGGCGAATTGCCCAAACGCTGCGGGCCGGGCTCTTCGCCGCCGGCTTTGTAATCGCAGTCGCCTTGCTCATCCAGCTCTTCCACTGAGATTCGCGCTCGTGCGCACGAAAACGATCGGCCGCCCGACCTGCTAGCCTCCGGCCCTTCGTGAGCCAGGCACGAATGCACGGGGGCCGTCGGCGCGCTCCGGCCCCACCCTGTCGATCCCCCATTAGAGGGTCTTCAAGCCTCTGCGCCGAGACGATGAGCCGAGTGTCACTAACGACATCGGCGGGCGGCCACGCCGCTAAAGACAGAGAGGTGTTTTCGACGTGACCTCGAAGGCCCCAACGCCCTGTGCCGAACCCCGCGTTCGGCTCGACGAAAGGAAGTCCCAGCGATGAAACGCCGCATCGCCGACGCCGCACCCGTCATCGCGCTGGTCTTTGTCCTCGCCATCGCAGCCCCGATCGCCTTCGCCGCGAAGGGCGGAGGCGGCGGCAAGTATGACGGCTCTTCCAGCATCAGCATCCATACCCCCCTCGTCTACGACGCGAACGGTGACGGCGTGCCGAACTGGGGCGACACCATACGGTTCGACGTCTCGACGACCGTGACCACGGAGCCGTTCGTCGAGCTGATCTGTTCCCAGAACGGTGTTGTGGTTTACGGCGCAAACACCGGCTATTTCGACAGCTACGCGTGGCCGTGGACCCAGAACATGAAGCTCGGCTCGCAGATGTGGACGGCCGGCGACGCTGACTGCGTCGCCACGATGTTCACCTTCCGACACGGGCACCGGTGGAACCTCGCGGCGGTGTCGTTCACCGCGTACGCCTGAACGAACCGTCGTACAAGAGAGAGGGGCCGGCTAGGCCGGCCCCTCTCTCTAAGCGGGTACGTGTTACCTCCTAATCGCTGATCACGGACTCGACACAGGCTGCCCATTGTCGATGGTGAGGTTCGACTTCTCCACGCAGCTGTCCGGGATACTGCGCTGAGCTGGGTTGGTGCTCGTGTAGCTGATCTTCCACGAGACGTTAGCGCTGGACGTCAGCACGGTTGTGTTCGACGTCGACACCGTCTGCGGCGAGGCTCCGCTCACATTCACGTCAACCGGGCCGTAGATCGGCGTACCCGTGCAGTCAGTGGACGGGTACAGAGTGAACGTGACATGACCGGCCAGGTTGCCGCCTTGCGGCGCGGAGATCGTCGCGGAGTCGTTCGGTAGCCACCGTTGCGCTGTGCTGACAGTCGACGGCACCGAGTTGACAACCACGTCCTCGTTGCTGTCCGTGCAGGTGAGGTTGTGGTCGGTGGGGTTCGTGTTCGGCGCGTTGCCGGTGTAGCTGGCCACCCAGTGGTAGGTGCCGACCGCCGTCGGCGTGAAGCTCACCGGACCGTACGTGCCGTCGCCGGAGACGGGAACCGCGCTGGACGTGAAGACCAGCGGGCCGCAACCGGTGTCGCTCGGGCCATACAGCTGGAAGGTGATGCTGCCGCCTGCCGGCAGGCCCGCCGTGGTCGGGTTAATCGCCGGAGTACCGGGCTGGTTCGCCGTGCCGCTCAGGGCGGCAGTGTCGGTGACCGGGTTGCCCAGTAGCACATCAGCACCGGCGGTAGTGGCAAGCGACGGTGTCACCGGTGTGACGGTGAAGCACTCGTCAACTAGACCGTTGTCGTCGGCGTCAGGCACCTGACCTCCGCCGGGACTGGTCGCGTGGAAGTGCGCCGACCAGCAGTAGTCCCCGGCCGCCGTGACGGTGGCCGTGGCCGAAGTGGCGTCGGGGTTGCTGTTGCTCACGTTGACCAGGCCGCCGATGTCGGTCGACACCTCGTTCGCGGCCCCGATCGGACCGCGCAGGTGGAACTGCACTGTGCCGGCCCAGGTGGAGACGCCGTCCACGGTGACGTGCGCGGTGTCGCTGACCGAGACCGAGCCGGTGCCGATCGAGGGGTTCGCCGAGCCGTTGCTCTCCTGCGTGGTGATCGAGCTCCCGCAGGCCCCGAAGCCGCCGAGGATGAAGTCCTTCAGCGTCGCCGTCGTAGAAGTGGACGATCGCGTCTCGGACGCGACCGATGCGAAGCACTGTCCGCCGAGGCCGAGGTCCGTCAGGTCGACGCCGCCCTCGAAGAACTCGCCGTTGAGCGCCCCATTGTTAGGCGTGCCGCTCTTGTCCGTGAACGACCACGGCATCGTGATCGTGCTTGAGTTGACCAAGCCGCAGAACGCATCGCCCGCGGCAGACGAGGCGCAGTTCGCACTCGTCGAGGTCCCCTTGATCCGCAGGTTCGCGTCCCCGCACGTGCCGACCGTGCTGCCGGTCGTCTTCTTGCAGGTCGGATCCCACGCATAAACGGTGATCGTCGACACGGTGCCGCCGTTGCTGAAGTCGCTGATCACCAGCACGTCGCCGGTCTTGTGCACGCCGGTGAAGCCGGTGCCGCCGCCGACGCTGCCGCCGTTCGTGCCGATCGAGTTCTGGAAGAACCAGAAGCCCTGCTGCGCGTCACCGCTGTTGTCGAGGCGGTCCGAGCCGAAGAACAGGAGGTCGTGGCCTGCCTCCGGCCCTGAGCTCGGCGTGTACCGCGCCGCGAAGCCGTGCAGCAGGTTGTCCTTGTCGGGCAGGCCGCCCGCGTCCTTCCACGCCCACTGGTTGATGTCCTGCGGGTCCTTCGAACCGCCACCGGTGAAGATGCTGGCGCTTGGGTTTGGCTCCGCGACCCAGTCGACCGACGTGGCGCCGGTCGTGTCGCTTGTCGTCGAACAGTCACTGCCGGTCACCTGGTGACAGACGTTGTCCCAGTCGTCACCGGGCGTCGCTGCGGCGTTGGTCGCGTTGCCGTCCAGCTCGAACACGCCGCTGTCGTGCACAGCCGAGGCGCCTCCGATCCAAAACAGCGCAGCGCACGCGACCAAGAGAATGGGCACGACGAAAAACCGGCTTCTACGCCGGCTGCCTGTCGGGCCCAAGATGCGTGTAGCCATCTAGTGAAACCTCCTTCGCGGATCGCTCCGCACGAGTGTCGGAACGGCGCGCTGCCCGCAACGTCTCGGAGCACGCCAGTCTTCGTCCATCTGCTCACCCTCCCCCGGTTGCCCTTGGGACGTTCCTGCGCGCGGTGAGAACCGCCGCAGGACCCACTGCCAGGCAGGCTAGGCAGGTACCGGCCCCGGCAACATCGGGCAATTGCCTCAACTTCGCTCTACTGGACCCCCAGTAGGGAAGAAGCCGTCCCCCTACTCCGTCTCTTGTAGGGCGGCACCCGATCCGCTACAACCAAGTGAGCCTGCAGGAGAGGAGAGAGGTGACCCAGCTCCCGGGTCCTATTCTGGTCGTCGACGACGACGAAGGGTTTCGCACGTTTGTCGCTGAGGTGCTCGAGAACGTCGGGTACCGAACCGAGCAACTGGCCAATGGTGTGGACGTCCTGCCGGCGGCAGAGGCCGAACGGCCTGCCACCGTTCTGCTCGACGTCCAGCTGCCCGGGCTGAACGGCTATCAGGTCTGCCGCGATCTGCGCGACCAGTACGGTGATGCCGTTCCGGTCCTCTTCATCTCCGGCGAGCGCACGGAGGCCCTCGATCGCGCGGCGGGCCTCCTCCTGGGGGCCGATGACTACATGATCAAGCCCATCGATCCAGGCGAGCTGATCGCGCGGGTCGGGCGTCTCCTGAGGGAACCGGATTCGAACGGCAAGGCCCCGGAGGACGAGAAGCTTGCCTCTCTTACCCAGCGGGAGCAGGAGGTCCTGAACCTCCTCGCGGAGGGCCTCCAGCAGGACGAGATCGCGCACCGCCTCGTGATCAGCCCGAAGACCGTCGCAACCCACATCCAGCGGATCCTCGGCAAGCTCGACGTGCGGAGCCGCGCCCAGGCGGTTGCACACGTGCTCCGCAGACAGCCCGGCTAAGCCGGGTTTCGCGCTCCGCGCCGTATCCTGGAGGGCGTGAAAGTCGAAGCGATCGACTACGGCGACCGCAAGGTCTACTCCGTCGGCGCCTTCAACCGCGGCGTCTCCTCGTGGCTCTCGAGGCTGCCAACCGTTTGGGTCGAGGGCGAGATCACGGAGCTCCGGCGGCAGGCGCGCTGGGCGAGCGTCTTCTTCACG
>JBKPAM010000053.1:0-5881 GCA_046726435.1 Actinomycetota bacterium | reverse complement strand
GCCCTCGCCGACCTCCTCGACCACCCCTGCGCCCTCGTGCCCGAGCAGCACGGGCAGCGGCATCCCCCAGCCGCCCGTCTCGATCACGTGCAGGTCGGTGTGGCAGACGCCGCTGGCGGTGAGCCGCACCTGCACCTCGGCAGGGCCGGGGCCTGCGAGCGAGAGCTCCTCGACGGCGATCGGCTCTCCGGGAGCGTTCAGGAGCACGCCCTGCCCGCTGCGCTCAGGCAAGGAAGGACGGCTCGAGCTCGCGGACGGAGCGGCCGCCGAGCAGCGCGAGCGTGATGTCGGTCTCGGCGAGGAGCTGCCGGATGACGGCCTCGACGCCCTGCTGCCCGCCCACCGCGAGGCCGTAGGCGTACGGGCGGCCGAGCAGGACGGCGTCCGCCCCCAGCGCCATCGCCTTCAGCACATCGGCGCCGGTTCGAATCCCTCCGTCCATGAGCACCGTCGCCGACTCCCCCAGCGCCTCGCGGACCTCGACGTAGGCGTCGAGCGCGCCGACCGCTCCGTCGACCTGGCGCCCACCGTGGTTGGAGACGATCACGCCGTCGACACCGCAGTCGCGGGCGTGGAGCGCATCCTCCGCCGTCAGCACGCCTTTGACTAGGAGCGGCAACTCGACCTGCTCGCGCAGCCAGGCGAGGTCGTCCCAGGTGAGGCCGAGGTTAGGAAAGGTGGCGAGCATCGTCCCGGCCGCCGTGAGCAGGTCCTCCTGCGGCGGTTGTGCCAGCCGCGCACAGAAGACCGGGTCGCTGAAGAACTGGGCGCAGCCCTGCCCGCTCAGGAAGGGGAGGTAGGCGTTCGCCAGGTCGCGCGGCCGCCAGCCGAGAATGAGCGTGTCCAGCGTGAGCACGATCGCGCCGTAGCCGGCGGCCGCCGCGCGGGCGACGAAACTCGCGGCCACGTCGCGGTCGTTGATCCAGTAGAGCTGAAACCAGCGCGGCGCGTCGCCCATCGCCTCGGCGACCTCCTCGATCGAGTACGACGCTGCGCTGGAGAGGACGTAGGGCACGCCGGTGGCGGCCGCCGCCCGCGCCGCGGCCAGCTCGCCCTCCGGGTGGGCGATCGTGAGCACGCCGAGCGGGGCCAGGAAGAACGGCGCCGGGTAGCGCGTGCCCAGGACCTCGACCGAAAGGTCCCGCTCGCGGTTTCCGGTCAGCATCCGTGGCCGCAGGCGGCGGCGTTCGAAGGCGTCACGGTTGGCGCGCATCGTGAGCTCGTCGCCTGCCCCGCCGGCGATGTAGCCGAAGGGGCCCGGCTCGAGCGCCTCCTGAGCGCGGGCCTCCCAGTCGGCCGGCGAGACCGGCCACTCGGCAGCGCCGGAGAGGTAGATCGCGTTCTGGACCTCGGTGCCCTCGAACCTCATCGCTCGGCCACCTTGACGAGGAGCTTGCCGCGGTTCTCTCCGCGAAACAGCCCGATGAAGGCCCGCGGAGCGCGCTCGAGCCCCTCCACGACGTCCTCGCGGTAGCGAAGCTCACCCTCGGCGAACCAGCGGGAGAGGCGCCGGAGCGCGGCTTCGTGCAGGTGCGCGTAGTCGTAGACGAGGAAGCCCTGCATTCGCGCGCGGTAGACGATCAGGAAGGTGTGGCTGCGGGAGCCGCCCTGCTGCGGCTGCTGGTTGTACTCGGCGATCTGGCCGCAGATCACGATGCGCGCCCCCCGGGCGAGGCGCCGGTGCACGGCCGCCGAGACATCGCCGCCGACGTTGTCGAAGTAGACGTCGACGCCGTCCGGGCACTCGCGCTTCAGCGCCTGGGAGAGATCGTTCCGTTTGTAGTCGATGCCGGCGTCGTAGCGATAGCGCGTCAGAAGGTCGTCGATCTTCTCGGGCGAACCGGCAATTCCGACGGTGCGGCACCCCGCCAGGCGCGCGAGCTGGCCCACGATCTGGCCGACGCCCCCCGAGGCCGCGGACACGACGACGGTGTCGCCCAGCAGCGGGCGGCCGACCTCGAAGAGGCCGAAGTACGCGGTGAGCCCGGTCATCCCGAGGACGTGCAGCGCGGTCGAGATGGGCGCCGCGTCAGGGTCCACCCGGCGAAGGAGGTGCGCCGGAGCGACGGCGAGCTCTTGCCAGCCGAACGGCCCCATGACGACGTCGCCGGGGCTCAGCTGCGAGGAACGAGTCTCGACGACCTCGCCGACCGCCTGGGCGGGCATCACCTCGCCGATCTCGGCCGGCCGCGCGTATGAGCGCGCCTCGCTCATGCGGCCGCGCTGGTATGGGTCGAGCGAGAGCCAGAGGATCCGGGCCAGAACCTCGCCCTCGGTCGGTTTCGGAGGGTCCGCCTCGACGAGCGCGAAGTCCGACTCCTTCGGCTCCCCGACTGGGCGCGCGGCGAGCGTTACCTGCCTGTTGATCGCCTCCCCGGGCATCGCCGCGATCCTACGCCCCGCGAGCGATCAGATCGGGCTTGCATCGGCCGCTCGCGGGAGGACGCCGTCGGCAGCGAGACGGATGCGGAGCCCGGCGCGCGCCAGTGGCGCCGGTCCCGCGGACTTTCAGGAGGCCTCCGCGGTTCCGGTGCACTGAGCGCCCCGAGCTTGGGACACCCAGCGGATGCCCCAAGCCCTTTGCTCAAGCCGGTTTCGGCTGAGCCAAGCGGAGGGGGAGGGATTTGAACCCTCGCGGGACGAAACCGCCCCGAACGGTTTTCGAGACCGCCGCATTCGACCGCTCTGCCACCCCTCCGGGGTTGAGCACAGAGTAGCCCCGTCGGGATCTCGCTCGCTCTCGGCCCACGGGTTCGAGAGCGGAGCAGTTCTCGCGGTGGGCGGGCCTCCAAGGGAGAGGCGGTATTCTGTGAGCCCGCGGAGAAGTGGCCGAGTGGCTGAAGGCGGCGCCCTGCTAAGGCGTTAGGTGGGGAGAATCCCTGCCTCGAGGGTTCGAATCCCTCCTTCTCCGCCTCGCTCCACCCCGGGGTCAGATCTTGCATTGACGCACGCGCCGTCGATTCGGCTTGCCGGCGAGTGACGAAACCGTGACGCCTTCTCCCAGCTGTGGATGAGGTGTGCCTGTTTTGGTACGAGAATGTGGCAGTGCAAGATCTGACCCCAGGGGTTGTACCCTGGCGGTCGCTTGGAGAGGTGTCCGAGCGGTCTAAGGAGCGCGACTGGAAATCGCGTACGGGCCGAAAGGTCCGTCGCGGGTTCAAATCCCGCCCTCTCCGTCACTCTCGGAACGTTGGGGGAGCCCGTGGGCTCCCCCAACGAGCTGCCGGCTCTCGCGGCGCTGACACCATTGGGCCGTGCGGATCGGTCGCCACGACGTCGAGATCACGAACCCGGACAAGGTCTTCTTCCCCGAGCCCGGCCTGACGAAGGCAGATCTCGTCGACTACTACCTCGACGTCTCGTCGTGTGCGCTCCACCACATCCGCCGCCGGCCGTTCCACATGAAGCGCTACCCGAACGGCGTCGAGGGCGACTTCTTCCACCAGAAGCGCGTGCCGCAGCATCCCGACTACGTCGGCGAGCAATTCGTGCGCTTCCCCAGCGGCCACACGACGGTCTTCGCGGTCGTTGATAATGCGGCCGCGCTCGGGTGGGTGGTCAACCTCGGGTGCATCGAGCTGCACACGTGGCACTCGCGGGTGGGCGACATCGAACGGCCCGACTACCTGCTGATCGACCTCGACCCGAGCGAGGGGAACCCATGGGAGTTCGTCCGCGAGATCGCGATCGTGGTCAAGGGGGTGATGGACGATCTCGGGCTCGCTTCGTACCCGAAGACCTCGGGGGCGACGGGGCTGCACGTCCTCGCGCCGATCAGGCCCGAGCTCCCGTTTCCCGAGGTGCGGCGGTTCGCGAAGGCGCTCGCGGAGGAGGTCGAGCGAAGGGTGGGCAACCAGGACGTGGCGACGACGACCTGGCGGGTGGCCGACCGGCGAGGCGTCTTCGTCGACTTCGGCCAGAACGCGCGCGACCGGACGATCGCGTCCGCCTATTCGGTGCGGCCGACCCCGGATGCTCGCGTGTCGGCGCCGCTGCGCTGGGACGAGGTGCCGCGCTGCGATCCGTCTCGGTTCACGCTCCGGACGATGCGGAAGCGCATCGAGCGGGTCGGCGACCTAACGGCCGGGATGTGGCGTCGGAAGGCCAGCCTGCTGCCGCGCTTCGAGCAGCTCGGGCTGCCGCCCGGCGACCCCACGCTCGTCGAGGTGCGACGGAGCAGCCAGGCTCGGCGGTGGGAAAGCGACCAGCGGCGGGCCCGAGACCGACATGGCTAGGAGGGCCATGTCCCGGGGACAGTCCCTCGAACACGCCTACGCGCTCAGCAGGCTCTCCACCGTCGGGTCGCCGCGCTTCCGGCGCGGGCGGACCTGCTCCCACGTGCACTGGTCGGGATCCTTGTCCGGACGGAAGCGCAGGAAGCGCGTGCCGTGCCGGAAGCGGTTGCCCTCGAGCTTGTCGTAGCGCACCTCGCAGACGAGCTCCGGGCGAATCGGGTTCCAGTCGAGCTCCTTGCCACGCGACCAGCGGCTCTGGCCGCCCGGGATCCGCCGGTCGCTCAGGTGCCCGGGCTCCAGCATTCCCGGCAACGAGGCTTCGAGCTCGCGCCGCACCGGTGCGGGGAACCCCGAGCAGTGACCGACGAAGTCGAGCGAGCCGTCGTCCCCGTAGAGCCCGAGCAACAGCGTCGAGATCCGGTCGTCGGCCTTGTCGCTCCAGCGGAAGCCGACGATCACGCAGTCGGCGGTCCTGTACGGCTTCACCTTGACGACGCCGTCGCGGGAGCCTGGAAGGTACGGCACCTCGAGCCGCTTCGCGATCACGCCGTCGAGGCCCGCCTGCTCGAGCCGCTCCAGCCACTTCGCCGCCTGCTTGGGGTCGCGCACGGCCGGTGAGAGCCGGAACTCCTTGGCTTTGCGCTCGAGCTCTCGGCGCCGCTTCTCGAGCGGCTGCTGGTGCACCGGCTCGCCCTTCCAGAGCAGCAGGTCGAACGCGACGTACTCCGACGGGATCTCCGCCGCCAGGCGCCGGATCCGGCTTTCGGCCGGATGAAGTCGCATCTGGAGCTGGTCAAACTCGAGCCGCCCCTTGCGGGCGACGATGATCTCCCCGTCGAGCGCGGACTCGGGCGGGAGCTTCGTGCCGACCTCCTCGAGCTCCGGGAAGTAGCGCAGCAGCGGCCGGCCGTTGCGCGACCACAGCCGCAGCCCGCCGCCGAGGTTCTCGAGCACCCCGCGGAAGCCGTCCCACTTCGGCTCGTACTGCCAGTCGCCGGTCGGCAGCTCCTCGACGGTCTCGGCCTCCATCGGCGGGAAGGGAAGGTTTGGCGGCGGCACCGAGCGACAACGCTACCGCCATGACGGAGTTGGACGGCGTCTGGACCGTGAAGCGCACCGGTGGCCTGTTGCCGCCGATGGTCGGAGTCCGCAAGGTGATCCATGGAACCAGCGGCGAGACGAAGCTCGGCCCACTTCCGGGCGCACCCTTCGACGTCGTCGGCCTCAGCCTTCGCTACCGGGACCCCTTCCGCGGTTTCTTCGACGAGCTCGAGCCCGACAACGACGGCTATCTCGGCCGTGCGACCTTCCGGGGCCACCAGTTCGGCAGTTTCGCTCTCGAGCGGATCGCCGACTTCTAGGGCCTTAAGCTCTCCAGGATGAGACGCGTAGTCGTCACGGGACTTGGAGCGATCACGCCGGTCGGGAACACCGCGCCGGAGACCTGGCGCGCCGCCGTCGCCGGCGAGAGCGGGATCGACTGGATCCGCGCCTTCGACGCCGACGGCCTGCCGGTCAGGGTCGCCGCCGAGGTCAAGGACTTCGACCCGGCCGGGCTCGCGAATCCCAAGGAGCTCCGCCGGCTCGACCGCAACATCCTGCTCTCACTCGGCGCTGCCAGGGAAGCCGTCGCGGACGCGGCGCTC
>JBKPAM010000052.1:0-5439 GCA_046726435.1 Actinomycetota bacterium | reverse complement strand
CAGCGTCGTGCCGGAGCGGGTGATCGTCAGACACTCCTCTCCCTGCCTCCGGACGAGCGTCGAGGAGCCCGAGTCGACCCAGTCGAGAAGCTCGGCAGGAGCCTCGTCATGATCGACCTCGCCGAAGTAGTCGCGCAGCATTCGCGCCGCCGCGGGCGAGGCAAGCTCGATCACGCCGCCTGAGCTGAGGAGCAGGACCGCGCGCGTGACCTCCTCGGAGGCCGACTCGAGGCTTTCCAGCGCTGCCCGTAGCTGCCGTCGCATGCGGGCGGCTTCCCACAGGCGGCCGAAGTGCGGCTGGAGGAGGTCGAGCACGCCCCGGTCCCGCTCGGTGAAGTCCCGGCCGGGGCCGCGGTCGAAGAGGAAGGTCTTCGTGTGCCACGGGGGCGAAGGGATCGCCACGGTGAGCTCGTGGTCGACGCCGCTCGGCCTGAACCACAGCGCGTAGACCCGGCTCTTGCGGAGCTGCTTGAGCGTCACGAAGTCCGACACCTTCAGTGCTCCAAAGAACCCTGTGTTGTGCTGCCTGCACACCGGATGCTCGCCCGCGATCTCCCAATAGGTCACCTGCGGCTCGACGTCGGTGTCGCCCCGTCGGCCGACTAACTGACGTTCCCGTCCCCGCACCCGATCCAGCTCGCAGTAGTCAACCCAGTCGGCTTCGACGAGCCGACCCAGCTCCTCGAGCACCTCAGGGGTAAACGGTTCGTCGCCGCCGAGCTCCTCGGCGGCGGCAACGAAGCGAAGAACGCGCTCTGCATCCCGAGCAGCGAGGCCTGCCATCTTTCAAAAGATACGACGGATGTCGAATGGACTCCACAAGGCCGGCGGCTAAAGGTCGTGGAACCACCGAAAAGGAGGATTCATGCGACCTGCATTCCTCGGCCGCCTCGCGGCGCTCCTCGCGGTTGCCGCGCTGGCGATACCGGCGACCGCGGCAGCGAACGAGGTGACCACCTGGAACGCGATCGCCCAGAACACCGTCTTGGCGCAGCCCCCGATTGCCTCCGCGCCGCCTGCCGCGGCGGTCTTCATGGCAATGGTCCAGGGCTCGGTCTACGGCGCGGTCAACGCCATCGACGGGGTCCATCGTCCGTACCTGATCCACCATGCAAGCCGAAGAGCCTCGAAGGAGGCCGCGGTCGCGGCCGCCGCCTTCCGGGTCCTCGACACGCTCTTCCCGGCCCAGCACGACGCGCTGAAGGCGCAGTACGACGCCTCGCTCGCGGCAATCCCGGACGGGTCGAGCAAGGAGGCCGGGATCAAAGTCGGGACCGACGCAGCCGACGCCCTGCTGGCGCAGGGGCACGACGGGCGGAGCCCTCTGCCGTGCGTCTTCGGCAACGGCCCGGGTGTCTGGCGTCCGCTCTTGGCGGCGAACGGGACGCCGATGTGCGATCCCACGCCGTGGGTCGCCTCGGCGCGGCCGTTCCTCGTCAAGAGCGCGTGGCAGTTCCTTACGGAAGGCCCGAATGCGCTGACGAGCCGCGCGTACGCGCGTGATGTCAACGAGGTGGAGGAACTCGGCGCGCTGAACAGCACGAGCCGCACGGCGGCGGAGACCCACGCGGCGGCCTTCTGGCAGACCAACCCGGCCGCGACGTGGAACGGCGTCGCCCGCAGGCTGGCTGACGACCCCGTCCGACCGCTCGACATCAGCGACAGCGCCCGGCTCTTCGGGATGATGGACCTGTCGGCAGCGGACGCGCTGATCAACTGCTGGAACGACAAGTACTCCAGGAGCTACTGGCGGCCGATCACCGCGATTCGAGAGGCCGACACCGACGGCAACCCGGCGACCGTGGCCGACCCGACGTGGCAGCCGCTGTTCGACCCGTCGCTCGATCCGCTCACCGCCGGGGCAGGGCCGGCGCTCGTCACGCCGCCCTATCCCGAGCATCCGTCGGGCGCGAATTGCTTCACGTGGTCGAGCCTCACCGCCGTTCAGGCGTTCCTGGGCACCGACAGGCTCTCGTTCTATGTGACGAGCAGCCGGTTCCCGGCCGAGCAGCGCCATTTCGACCGGCTCTCGGACGCGGGCGAGGAAGTGATCGAGGCCCGGATCTGGGCCGGTATCCACTTCCGCACCGCGGACGAACAGGGCGCCGAGCTCGGCAGGCGAGTCGCCCGCTGGGACCGCGTTCACTACTTCATGCCGCTTCACTGAGAGAGGGCGAGAGGGGCCGCTGCCTGGGCGGCCCCTCTGTGCTCCGCAATCAGGGAAACTTGCGGCCGATGGCGATCGGCCTGCTGCATCCCGGTGAGATGGGCGCCGCCGTCGGGGCGGCGCTGCGCGCGAAGGGAGAGACGGTGCTCTGGGCTTCGTCGGAGCGAAGCGCGGCGACCGCCGAGCGGGCGCGGACGGCCGGCCTCGAGGCCGTCGAGGCCGTTGAGGAGCTCGCGCGGCGCAGCGACGTAATCATCGTCCTCTGCCCTCCCGCGGCAGCGGTCGAGGTCGCTAGCTCGGTGCCGCGCTTTGCCGGCATCTACGTCGACGCCAACGCGGTCTCGCCGGCCACCGCGCGGACGATCTCGGGGCTCGTCGGACGCTACGTCGACGGCGGTGTCGTCGGCTCCCCGCCCCGCGAGCCTGGCTCGACGAGGCTGTACCTCTCCGGAGCCGAGGCAGCCTTCGTCGCCGAGCTCTTCGCCGGGACGATCGTCGATGCGCGTGTGGTCTCCGAGGACGTGGCGGCCGCGTCGGCCGTGAAGATGGCCTACGCCGCCTGGACGAAAGGGACCGCGGCGCTTCTCCTCGCCATCCGCGCGCTGGCTCGCGTCGAAGGCGTCGAGGAGACGCTGCTCGAGGAGTGGCGCGCCTCGCTACCCGAGTTGCCCGATCGGTCGGTCGCGGCAGCCCGCTCGGCCCTCGCAAAAGGCTGGCGGTGGGTGGGCGAGATGGACGAGATCGCCGACACGTTCGCAGCTGGGGGCCTCCCGGAAGGCTTCCACCGCGCGGCGGCCGAGGTCTACCGGCGTTCGCCGCACGCGCCCGTGGACGAGGAAAGCCTCGAGACGGTTCTCGCTTCACTGGCGGCGGAAGCCGGAGGGGCTCGCCGATGAGCTGGGACGAGGCGTTCTCGACCCGGTACGACGAGTGGGCGGCCGAGATGACGGAGGACGTCGGCTTCTACGTCGCCCTTGCGCGCGACGCCGACGGGCCGCTGGTCGAGCTGGCGATCGGAAACGGCCGGGTCGCGATCCCGGTGGCCCGCGCGACGGGCCGCACGGTGATCGGAGTCGATACCTCGCCGGGGATGCTCGAGCAGGCGGGGGAGCGGGCGGCCGAGGCAGGCGTCGAGCTCGAGCTGCGTGAAGGGGACATGCGAGAGCTGACGCTGGCCGAGCCTGCGGCGCTGATCTACTGCCCGTTCCGCGCGCTCCTGCACCTGCCGACGTGGGCAGACCGCCGCCGGACGTTCGAGCGCGTGGCCGCCTCCCTCCGCCCCGGAGGGCGCTTCGCCTGGAACGCCTTCGCGTTCGATCACCAGATCGCCACGCGCCTGGACGGACACCACCAGGACGAGCCGCTTCCGCACACGATCCGCTACGCCGTCGGCGACAACCGCATCGACATCACGCTCGACGGCGGCGGCGCGAGCTCGCTGTGGTGGACGACGAAGAACGAGTGGCTCGGCCTCATCGACGTTGCCGGGCTCGAGCTCGAGGCGCTCTACGGCGGGTTCGCGCGGGAGCCGTTCACGGACGAGAGCCGGGAGTACGTCTTCGTCGTTACCCGGCCGTGAACGGCCCGTCAGGCGCGCACGAGGTCACTCCAGCTCTTCCGCCTGCGGCAGGTCGTCGGTCATCTCGAACCACGGCGCCTTCGAGCCGACGTAGATGTGCTCGGTGGGCCGGATGGCGGGAGCGTCGACCAGCGATCCCATCGCAACGTGCACGTAGTCGCCGTCCCTCACCACCGAAAACAGGAGGGAGCCGCAGACCGCGCACCGCGTGTCGTTCAGGTCTTCTTCTCCGAAGACGAGGAGCGAATCCCGCCCGTCCGTTACCTCGAGCTTGTCCCGCTCGATCCCCGCGAACGCCTTGAACGCGGAGCCGGTCGCCGCGCGGCAGCGCGAGCAGTGGCAGTTCGCCGCATAGAGGAACTCATCGGCGACCTGGTAGCGAACGCCGCCGCAGCCGCACGACCCCGCGAGCATGCGCGCGTCGCTCTCGGAGGAGATCTCGTCACTCATCTGTGCTCCTTTCTCGCGCCTTGTCGACTCGAGGACAAGCTGTGACGTCGAATCATCTGTGTTGGACCCTTCTTACGCCCCGTCGGCTACGCCCCGAGTTCGCCGACGCCTGGACGCTCTTTCGGCCATGGCCCGGAGCGTCTCGACGGCCTGCTGGTAGCTCGCTCCGGGGAGGGCGAGGAGGCAGGACGCGGCCAGCCCGGCCTCCTCGATCGTCACGTCGGGGTGCTCGTCGAGGTAGCGCTGCAGCCAGCGGGCCGCCACGCGCTCGAACCCGCGTGGGTCCTTGCGCGCGTAGAGGAGCGTCAGCTCGAGCGCGTTGGCGAGGTTGAGCTGCGGCAAATCCTTGGCCGCCGCCACCGCGGCGAGCAAGTTCCCGCTCCTGAGTGCCTTCTGGAAGAACCCGTATGGCCGGCCCTGCGAGCTCGAAGCTCCTCCTCCCGTGGGGCCGGACGGCGCCGAGCGAGCATACCGCTCTCAGGTCTTGCTCGAGGACCGCGGCGAGCCGACCGGCGTTCGGCAGCTGACGGCCGTACATCACGCCGCGGGCGTCTCCTCGTCATCGAAGAACGTGGCGTGCTGGCCATGACCGGGGTCGACGTAGTTCCCGCCGTCAGCCAGGTAGGCAACCACATTGCGCGGGACCGCGGACCAAGCGGACCACCCGCATGGTTGAGCCGATTCCGAGGGGACGGCACAGCGGACCAAGGGATGTCCTGGTCCGCATGGTCCGCGGTCCAACGCAACTCACCATCGGAGCGCGACGCCTCGGTACACCGGTCACGGCCGAACACCTGCTTGGTCAACTTCACGTGGCCGTTGTCATCGGTCCAGGATCGCCACGCCGTGTAAAGCTCGTTGACCGGGACCTCCAGCTTCGGCCCCCGCTCACAACGATCACGCACGAAGGCCGCAACGGGGGGACGCGAGGTCCTGCAGGGCCACCATCGCCGCGACCCCGTCGCTCCCCACCTCAAGCGCGCGCGGGCCGAGTGAGAGCACGTTCGCCCAGGCGAGTGTTCGCAAGAGCCGCAATGTGAAGAGAGCGGGCGGCTCGGTGACCGCCCGCTCTCCTTCACGATGGATTTCCTATCCGGTCGGCGGGTGCGTGCCCCAGTCGACGTTGTCCACACCGGGGGTATGCGTAACCTGGAACAAGCCCGTACCGTCGAGGTTCACGGTGTAGGCCTCGCCGTCTGTGTCGTTGTTGAATGACCGGACGAACGCGATCTTCGTTCCGTCG
>JBKPAM010000051.1:0-16217 GCA_046726435.1 Actinomycetota bacterium | reverse complement strand
GGAGGTCGGCAATCCCGAGGGCTTCTGCGAGCTCGATGATTCTTCGGCGGGCCCGCGGAGGCTCGACGCGCCAGAGCCGTGCGTGCAGCTCGAGGTTGTCACGGCCTGTCAGCGCCCGATCGACCACTGACTCCTGGAAGACCACGCTGCTCACCTTCCTCGCCGCGAGTGGGTCCGTCGCCACGTCGAAGCCCGCGAGGCGAGCGGTGCCGCCGCTCGGCCGGATCGTCGTCGTCAGCATCCCGACCGTCGTCGACTTGCCGGCACCGTTCGGGCCGAGCAGGCCGAAGACCTCGCCGGCGCCTACGTCGAAGTCGATTCCCTTCACGGCCTCGACGCCGCCCGGATACACCTTGCGAAGCTGCCTTACCTCGATCACGTCGCCCTCCTGTCACATGCGTTGTCTGGGACTCGTCAGCGCCTATGACGGAACGCGACGAAGGGATGTGACCGTGAACGAGCGTGACCAGCTGGCAGAGCGGTTCGAGCAGGCAAGGCCCCACCTGCGGGCGGTCGCCTACCGAATGCTCGCCTCGGCGAGCGAGGCCGAGGACGCCGTCCAGGAGGCGTGGCTGCGCCTCAGCCGCTCCGAGACCGACGGGATCGAGAACCTGACCGGCTGGCTGACGACGGTCGTGGGACGCGTCTGCCTCGACGCCCTGCGTGCACGGCGTGCTCAGCGCGAGGAGCTCGTTAGCGGCGACTCGCCGCAGCTGGTCGTCGTCGAGGTGGGCGGCCCCGAGGACGAGGCGGTGCTCGCCGACTCGGTCGGTCTCGCTCTGCTCGTCGTGCTCGAGACGCTGACGCCTGCCGAGCGGCTCGCGTTCGTGCTGCACGACATGTTCGCCGTCCCGTTCGAGGACATCGCCGAGATCGTCGGCCGGTCGCCGACCGCGGCCCGGCAACTGGCGAGCCGCGCGCGGCGGCGGACGCTCGGCGATGCTGGCAGCATCGGTGGGCGGCCGACGTCGTGAAGCGCAGGCTCGGTGGAGGCCGGTTCCGCCGGCCGCAGCCGGGCCGGAGCGGCCCAGGCGTGCCGGATCGCGCAGCCGGGCGCGCGAGGTCGTGGGGTCGATCCTCTAGCATCGGTCGCGATGCCGGAGCTTGCCGGACGGACAGCGGACGCCTTCGAAGCGAGCGTGCGCGAGCACGAGGAGCGCTGGCTCTCGCCGCTCGCGGTGCGCTCCTTCGAGACGCGCGGGCGGGCTCAGCCCGAGGAGCCGTGCCTGCTGCGGACGCCGTTCCAGCGCGACCGTGACCGGATCGTCCACACCAAGGCCTTCCGTCGGCTGATGCACAAGACGCAGGTCTTCGTCGACCCGGCGGGCGACCACTACCGCACACGGCTGACGCACACCCTCGAGACGACCGGCATCTCGCGCGGCGTCGCGCGTGCGCTGAGGCTGAACGAGGACCTCGTGGAGGCGATCGGACTCGGCCACGACCTCGGGCACCCGCCGTTCGGACACGCCGGCGAGGAGGCGCTCGACGAGCTGCTGCAGGGACGCTTCGGCCGTCGCTTCCGCCACAACGAGCATTCGTTGCGCGTCGTCGACGTGCTCGAGCGCGACGGCCGCGGGCTCAACCTGACCGCGGAGGTGCGAGACGGGATCCTCAACCACACCGGCTCGAACGAGCCCGACACGCTCGAGGGCCGAATCGTCCGCCTCGTCGACCGCGTCGCGTACATCAACCATGACATCGACGACGCGGTACGCGCCGGGGTGCTCGACCCGGAGGAGCTGCCGCGCGAAGAGATCGAGCTGCTCGGCCCGACGGGCTCCCGTCGGATCGACGCGCTCGTGCACGACCTCGTCGAGACATCGGCGCGGGAAGGGGACATCCGCCAGAGCGAGGAGGTCGGGGCCGCGATGCTCGCGCTGCGCTCGTTCATGTTCGAGCGCGTCTACCTCGGCCAGTCGGCGCAGGCCGAGCACGCGCGTGCGCGGGCAACGGTACAGCGGATCTTCGAGCACCTGCTCGCGCGCGGCGACTCGGTCGACGACGCGGTCGACTACATCGCCGGGATGACGGACCGCTTCGCGATCGGCTTCGCCGAGTCGTTGTAGTGGCCCGCATTCGCGATGCATCGGTGCGCGAGGCCGTCGAAGCGGCCGACATGGTCGAGATCGTCTCGGCCCGGACGCAGCTTCGGCGCTCGGGTGCCCGCTGGACCGGTCTCTGCCCCTTCCACGACGAGAAGACCCCGAGCTTCTCGGTCAACCCGGCGGACAAGCTCTTCTACTGCTTCGGCTGCGGCAAGGGCGGCGACGTGATCAGCTTCGTGCGCGAAACCGAGCAGCTGGACTTCGCGCAGGCCGTGGAATGGATCGCTGAGCGCTACCGCGTGACGCTCGAGTACGAGGAGTCGTCGCCGGAGCAGGACGCGGCGCGCGACCGGCGCGAGCGGCTGCTCTCGCTGCTGGAACAGGCGACCTGCTTCTACGAGCGCTTTCTGTGGGAATCACCGCGCGGCGAAGCCGCACGCGCGTACCTGAGTGACCGCGAGCTCGGCGAGGAGGTCTGCCGCAGCTACCGGCTCGGGCTCGCTCCCGGCGGTGCGACCCTGGCGAAGAAGGCGCGCGAGAAGGGCTTCACCGCTGCCGAGCTCGCCGCTGCGGGGCTGGTGAACCGGCGCGGAAACGACTACTTCAACGGCCGGCTGCTCTTCCCGCTGGCCGACGCGCGAGGCCGCGTGCGCGGCTTCCAGGCGCGCAAGCTGCGCGAAGACGACCCGCTGCGGGCGAAATACGTCAACTCGCCCGAGGGCGAGCTCTTCCGGAAGGGTGACCTGCTCTACGGGCTCGACCGCGCCAGGACGGCCATCGCCAAGCAGGAGCGGGCGATCGTCGTCGAGGGCAACACCGACGTGCTCGCGCTGCGGCAGGCGGGCCTTGAGCCGGTCGTCGCCTCGATGGGAACCGCGCTTACCGAGCGGCAGCTGAAGGAGCTCTCCCGCCTGACGCACAGGGCCTGGCTTTGCTTCGACGGCGACGCGGCCGGGGAGGCCGCGACGCTGCGGGGGATGGAGCTCGCCGCGGCGGGCGGCTTCGACGTTCGCGTCGTGACCCTGCCGTCCGGGCGCGACCCGGCCGACCTCGCGGACGAGTTCGACGAGCTGCTGGGCCGGGCGGAGAGCTACCTCTCCTACCGCGTGCGGCTCGAGATCGAGCGCGCGGCCGACCGGCAGGAGGGATTCGTACGCGTGCGAGAGGTCCTGTCGCGGTTCGAGGACTCCCCTGAGCGCCAGGACGCGGCCCGGCTCGCCGCCGATCGCCTCGACCTGCCGAAGGAGACGCAGGCCGGCCTGGCTCCGCGCGGAGGGCGCGGCGCCACCGGCGAGATCTCACCGCGGCTCCTGGAGAAGGGCTCGCGCCTGGAGCGCGACGCGCTGGCGGGCGTGGCGGCGCACCCGGAGCTGCGCGACGTCCTCGCAGAGCTCACGCCCGACCACTTCGACACCGAGCTCCACCGCCGTGCGCACGAACATCTGCTGGGGGCCGGCGAGCCGGACGAGGAGCTCGTGCCGCTCTTGGCCGAGCTCGACGCCCGCGCGGCCGCCGAGGGCATCGACGAGGAGACGGCGAAGGAGCTGCTCCTCCGCCTTCGTGAGCGGCAGCTGCGCCGGGAGCTCGAGAACGCCGACCTCGAGCGCACGAAGGAACTCCAGGAACAGCTCGCCAAGATCCGCGCTACTGCCGCGAACCTCGCCTAGGCGCGGGCGCGAGGATTAAAACGTAGCCGAGGGGGGCAACGAAGCCTCCATCCAAGAAGGAGGAACGTCGTGCCAATTCTGTGGCTACTCGTGGTCCTGCTGGTGATCTTCGCGATCTTCGGGGGCCTGGCGATCAACAGCTTCCTCTGGTTGGTGCTCATCGTCGCCCTCGTGGTCGCGGTCCTGGCACTGATGTGAACGAAGCTACGCGTCGCCCGCCCGCGGCTCCGCGGGCGGGCGGCATCCGGCGAGTGGGTGACTCCTCTCGGTTTGGTACCCGGTGACGCGGGGAAGCCGCTCGGAACTAACGACGTACCGAGGAGGTAAACCGCCGTGGCTGACATCAACAAATTTTCGAAACAGATAATTGACTACGCGGAGCGGATGGCCGACGTGGCCGACGCAGCAAAGGGCAACGGCGTCCGGAAAGGAAGTACCGGGACGCGGTGGTTGCTTCTGCCGGCCGTCGGCGCCGGGCTCTACGCCCTGGCGACGAGCGGTTCGTTTGCGCGGCGCACGAAGAGCGTTGTCCAACAGGCGAAGGCTCGCGCTTCGGATCTCCCGGAAGACCTGCTAAATCGCGTTCGTGAGACGCCGACGACCGGTCAGGCCGGAAGCCGGAGTACAAGCGGGAGTCGCTCGGGAACCCCGTCGAGTGGCCGGGCTCGCAAGACGACCTCCAACCGAAGGCGCAGCTCGGCGCGCAGAGCCGCGTCGACGCGTTGACTGGGAGGAGGAACGGCGATGGCCAAACAGACCTCTTCACGCCGCGGAAGCTCAGGTAACAGCAGAAGTCGCAACGGTAGCGGCGGAAAGAGCGCAGCCTCCCGCGCCCGGAGCGCGACCGAGCTCGACAGCGGGCATCTCGAAGGGCGGGAGCCGAGCCACGATCCTGATGTCTACGTCGACATCCGGAAGGTCAAGGTCGACGAGATCTACGTCGATGTTGAGCAACTGGAAGCGCATCTCGCGCTGCGAGCGAAGCTCGCAAACCTGCTTCAGGTCGTCGCAGGCGTCCACGTGCACCTCGGGAAGGTCGAAGTCGACATCAAGGGCGTGGAGGCGCAGGCCCAGCTGAAGGTACGTCTCGAGAACCTCTACGACATCCTCGACCGGGCGCTGACCACGCTCGATCGCAACCCGGAGATCCTCGAGAGCCTCGTGAAATCTGTCGACGACACGCTCGGCGATGTTGGCGAGCTGGGCAAGAAGGCGCTCGGACCGGGTGGTGCCGTCACGCAGACCTTGGACGACGTCGGCCAGACGGCGCAACAAGCCGTCGGCCCGGGAGGCGCGGCGAGCGAGGCGCTCGGCGGGCTGACCAATGCGGCCGGTCAGGCCTTGGGTCCCGGCGGTGCGATTCCTCAGGCCGCCGGTGGCGTCGGGCAGGCGCTCGGCGGCGTGGGCCAGGGGCTTGGACACACCGCGGGACAAGCAGTTGGCGGCGTCGGGCAGGCAGCCTCCGGGCTGGCCGGCGAAGTCGGATCGCAAGCGGGCCAGGCGGGCCAACAAGGCCAGCAGGTCCCGCAGACCCAACAGGGCCAGCAGGTCCCGCAGACGGCGCAGAACCTCGGGCAGCAGGCCGGCGCAGCGACCGGAGCCGCCGCCCAGGGGGTAGACGATGGCGGCGAGGCGACGGGCGAGGGTGCCGGCGAGGCCGGCGGCTCGAGCGGTAGGGGGACGCGGCAGACGAAGCGCGGCTCAAAGCGCGGCTCCGCAGGATCAAGCCGCCGCAAGACGAGTTCGTCTAAGAGCTCGGGCTCCACGAAAGCCGGCAAGAAGCGTTCCTCGGGTGGCTCGCGCAGCCGTACGCGCAACCGCTCGTGACAATTTCGGATTTCGAGCTCCGTGGCAGGCTTCGCGCAAGCGCGCTCACGACGCACGCGTCGACCGAGACGCGCCTGGAAGGCACCGCGGTGAAGCTCGAGAGGCGGGAGGCGCGCGTCGGTCTCCCGCCGCGAACCGGGGCGGGCAAGCGCTACGTGAGCGTCCTGGTCGATCGCCGCGTGCTCGGCGAGGTTGACGCCGACCGCTGATCGCGGCTCGTCCCGCAGCGGGTCACGCGACTCGCAGGCGCCGGGCCCGACCGTACACGTTCCCACGGTCGCCGCTCACGAGACCGAGAGTTTCTAGCCGGCTCCGGGTGGGAAGGCGGGGCCCAAGAAGCGCCTCGTGCCATTTTCACCCAAAGGGGGTCGATGTCTGTGTTTGAGCGAACTCGAACTGGTCTACGGGAGATGCCGTCGAACGCCGCCTGGCTGCTGTCCCAAGTCGTGAAGCCGGCGGACGCGATCGGAGGAGCTGCGGCCGGGGCACGCGACAAGGGGCGGAAGGTGACGGCAGCCGTGGTCGACGCCGTTCCGCCCGGAGACTCCGTCGAGATCCGTGTGAGGCGCGCGCGCGACGCAGCGGAGCGCGCTCGTGAGGCCGAGGAGCGCGCCGTAGAGGCAGCGCGCGAGTCCAAGGCGCTCGCAGAGCGCGCCGGGGCAGTCAGCGATCGTGGTCGCGCCCGCCTCGCCGAGGTCGACCGCGAAACGAGTCGCCAAATCAAGCACCGAGTCGCGGAAGCCCAGAAGGCGGCCGAGGAGTTCGTCAGACGCGAACGCCAAGCCGCTGAGGAGGACGCCGCAGAGCAGCGCGAGGAAGTCGAGGAAGAGGTCGAGAACGAAGTCGCCGAGGCCGAGACTGAGGCCGAGGAGTCCCAGCGGCGAGCCGAGGAGCTTGTCGAGGACGCGACCCAGGCACTCGCGGAAGCGAGGCGCCTATCCGACGAGGCCGCGGAAGCTGCGCGCTCGGCCGCAGAGGAAGCGAGCCGCCAGGCGCAACAGCTCGAGAACGAAGCTAGGCAGCAAGCAAGCGACGCCGAGGCGCGTGTCAATGCGACCGAGGAATTGCGAGAACGGGCAGCGGCGATCGCGAAGCTGGCCGCCCACGAGCTCGAGCGAGAGGGGACAAACGGTCTCGATGCCTACAAGAAGCCGGAGCTGGTCGAGCTCGCGGCCACCATCGGGATCGAGGGACGAACGGACATGAGGAAGGATGAGCTCATCGACGCCATCACAAAGGCTGCTCGTCGACGGGCAAAAGGAGTAGCGAAATCATGAGACTTCTTCACACGAAGCGCGAACCGGAAAGGCTCCTCGACACGGCGACCGACTCGCTCACCGCGGTGCGCAGCGGCGAGCACAGTGGCACGCTGCTGAAAGCCGCGTTGGTCGTCGGCAGCGTAGCCGCGCTCACGGCTGGGAGCGCCGCTATCTCGTCTCTCCGACGCCGGATGGAGGCGAATTCGTGAAACGGAGTCGCGCCGCCGCCCAGGCGCCGGTTGCACTGACGGCGTCAGTTGATCGCAGCAGGCGTCTGTCCGCGGGAGGGCTCGTGCAGGCGTCGGTCCGTGCCCGCCTCCTGGGCATTCCGCTCTTGCGGCTCGACGCGACCATCGCGCTCATGCCGGCCGCAATCACGGCTTCCTCCTCTGGATTTGCGAGTGGAAACGGCTTGGCTGAGGCCGTCCGCAGCATCAACGACGGAGCGGAGCTGCTCGACCAGCTGCGGCGTAACGGGCGGCGGTAACCGGCGCACGGTCGGAACGGTTGACACCGTTCCCGGAGGCACGAGAGTAGCTAAGTGCCGGACGGGGTACCGACGGCCGAACTGACACGCGCCGCTGTTCTCAGCTGAAGACACAGGCCGTTTCCGGCAGCGCTGGGAAAGCCTGCAGACCGCCCTCGTCGACCAGCCGCAGGAGATGGTCGAGCAGGCAGACGACCTTGTCAGCGAACTGATGCAGGAGCTGACGGCAGGCTTCGACGAGGAGCGCTCGAAGCTCGAAGCGCAATGGGGCGCGGCGACGAGGCTTCGACCGAGGAGCTCCGGGCTGCGATGACCCGCTGCCGCTCCTTCTTCAATCGTCTGCTCTCCGTCTAGAACTTGGTGCCGGGCTCGCGCCCAGGCACCAAACGCCAGGGGAGCGGTCAGAAGCGCGAGCATCAGCGTCGGCCTGAAGGCCTCCAGGGCGCGGCGGTCGGCCGGGCCCCTCGGCTCCGCCGGGCCGCGGCTACAATTCGGCGCGCTGAGCAGCCGTTCCCCGGTAGCTCAATTGGCAGAGCATCCGGCTGTTAACCGGAGGGTTGTTGGTTCGAGTCCAACCCGGGGAGTCGGGAAAGCCCCGCGCGTCGCGGGGCTTTGTCGTCTTTGACCCAGGGCGAGGGTCTCCTGGTCGGAAGTCCCAGATCTTGCGGTCAGACGCCTCCGACGCCGCGGGCAGTCCCGGGGGCTGACTGTCATGTCCCGAGGTGGAGCGCGGTCCGAGGCCGGGCTATCGTCGGCCGGCCCGGCTCCCGGCCGCCACCAGGAGCAAGAACGCGAGGCCGAGGAGCGCCCACCACGCGACGCTTAGGGTGTCGTGTTGCCACTTCAGTACGTCCCACATGCCGAAAGCCTAACCCGGAACCCGGGGTCAGATCTTGCATTGCCGCAAACCCGTAACGATTGCGAAGCATTTCGTCCCCGAGCCGGCGGCCGGGACAGAAATTGACACTCTCGGCGCTCCGCATTGGGACGATTCCGCGCGAGATGTTGCATTGCAAGATCTGACCCCGGGGTTGGCGTGAACGGAAGAACGGTCGCTCAAGACTCGTCGTGTTTGCAGAAATGATTTCAACCCTAGAACGCAATGGCTACAACCGTCGCCGCTAGGGGATGGATCCCGCGCCGTCGCAGTCGCGTCGCGATCGTTCGTGATCCGTTCGTCCCCGCCTTCTGGGACTATCGGCGAACAAATCCAGAGTTGGCCAAAGCACTTTCGCTCGTACAGGGGTATGTAACCGAGGCGCGGAACCTCCTCGATCTTCCCGATGAGCAGGCACCACTTCGAACCGCGGAGGTGCGCGAGCGATTTCGGGATCTCTTGACTCGTGATGTGAAGAGGCTCTCGATTGACTCCGCGTGGGAGCTGGCAAACCAGCTCAAGCGCGAGCTGCTCTTCCTCGGTGATGTCTCATACGTATGGACACAACTCGAATACGAGGCGCAGCGAGACAAGAAGCCGAACAAGTGGCACGGTTGGAGCGAGCATCTCGCTCCGAGCAAGCTGCAGTCGCTGATCCAGGCCCGAAGCAGCGGCCAAATTGACCGGCAAACCCATCTCGACGCCGTTCGCTCGTTGAGGAAGCTGTACGAGCTTCGCGCCGAGGCAGGGATGGAGCGGCGTGCACGTGCCGCGCAGAAGTGCCGCTACCTGACGCTCCTCATTCCCATCTTGTTCGCGCTGCAGGTAGCCCTGGCGGCGGCGATCTACGAGGTCGGCGGAACCGGGATCTGGAAGCGGATCCTCCTCGCCGCCAGCGCAGGCGCTCTAGGCGCGACCTTGAGTGGGATCCTCCGCGTTCGCGACCGGCTCGTCGAGCTCGATGATCTCCGCTCGTTTTGGCCCGCCATGCGAATCCAGCCGCTGATCGGCGCTACCGCGGGGCTGTTCACGCTGCTTGTGCTCGAGAGCGAGGCCATAAAGCCCGGCGGTGGTGGTGGTCCGACGCCGTGGGCCGCGGCTGCGCTCTTCACATTCGTGGCCGGCTTTTCCGAGCCATTCTTCCTCGGACTGGTTCGGCGCGTTGCCGTCGTTCCTGACAAAGACACGGCCGGTTCCACGCAGACTCACGGCTCCTCGTAGACCCGACAAGCAGACTCGCCGGAGTCACGACGGGCTCAACGTTCGCTCGAACTCGATGTCTCCTGCCGTGTTGATGATCCGGAGGGTCAACGCTCCGCCTCTTGTGAAATCGAGCTCGCCGAAGTTGAACCAGTGTTTTGCCTCGGTCCAGGTCGTCACGGCGCCCGGCGAAGGCGGCCCGAAGAAGGCGAGCCGCTGGGGGTTGAGCGTCGTGTCGAAGTCCATCGTCGGGAAGATGCCGGCGTTCATCGGGCCCGTCACGAGCTCGTGGACGGCGAATCCCGGATTACCGACGAACGGGACGTACCTGAACGCTTCCGCAAAGTGCACGTCGGTCGTGATCCAGACGCTGTTGCGGATCCCGTGGTCGTGCATGAACCGGAGGATGCTGAGCAGCTCGCGCTCGTAGCCTGTCGCCTGGTCGAAGTTCGCCCAGCCGTCGTGTCCGTTTGGCACAGCAGGGAACCCCGTGGGAATCGACATCGGCACGCTCGAGACGATCACCTTCCACCTCGCATCGGAGGCGGCGAGCTTCTCCTCGAGCCAGGTCAGCTGCTCGCGGCGAGCATCGTCTTCGGATGTGCGTCGGTATCGGTCTCGAAGTTCGGGTCCCGGTACTGGCGCGTGTCGAGGACGAACAGCTCGAGGTTCTTGCCCCAGCGGAGCGAGCGGTAGAGGCGCAACGGGGTGTTCTCGGCGACCGCGACCGGCGTGTAGTCGAGGAACGCCTTCAGCCCGAGCGGCATCAAGTGCACGCCGGGCGTGTACGGAGGCGCGCTGCGAGTGTCGGTGAGCGGACCGAAGTCGTTGACCACCTCGTGGTCGTCCCACACGCCCACGTAGTCCGTTCCCGAGAGGAGGCGCTGGAAGCCCGGGTCGGCCCGCGAGTAGCGCCAGTGCGCCCAGTACGTCGGCACATCGGTAGCGGGCCCGAAGCTTCCCGGAATCTGCGCGTTTCCGTAGAGCCCGACGCCGGAGCAGGCATTGTCGCCGTAGATGATGTCGCCGAGGCCGACGAAGACGTCCGGCCGCCGGGCGCGGACCGTGTTGATGATCGGCATGCCCTCAGCTGCGTCCCGGCAGACGTTCTGACCGTTCAGATCGCCGCCGAAGTCGAGGCGAAGCGGCGCGCCCTCGTGGTCGGCCGGCGCCGTCCGGAAGGCTCCCTTTGCGACCCGCCCCTGCGAAGAGCCGTGCCCACGGACGCTGAACCAGCCGCGATAGCGGTAGGTCGTGCCCGGGCGGAGATGCACGAGCGGGACGCGCGCCGTGAAGTCGTCTCCGGCCTGTGCCGGCTGGCCCGAAATCCGGCCGTGCGGTCCTCCCGACAGGCGAACGTTCAGCGTTGCCTCGCGGTCTGCCCGTGACCAAAGCAACGCCGAGGACGACGTGACGTCGCCCACGATGACACCGTGCGTGATCGTGGCGGCCGGCCCCTTGCGCTTTCCTGCGGCTACACCGGCGCCGCCCACAGCGAGGCCTAGAAGCATGGTCGTGAGGATGAGCCCGACGATCTTCGACATCGCGTTCCCCCTTTGGCCTGCTGGATTCTGCGCCGCGATGGGTCGAGGCGCAAATCGCCCGACAGCTCGAGCGTGTCGCAGCGGCGCACAGCTAGCCGATTCAACGAAGCCTGATCGAGCGGAGGGCGCCGCAAGGCGCCCTCTGTCAAGTTGCCCCGGGCTGAGGTGCTCGTCACACAAGCTCGGCGCGTCCCCCCAAGCTTTCGTAGTAGCGCGCGACCGCCTGCTCGGTCTCGCTATCGAGGTCGCGCAGTTCGGGGGCGTTGCTGATTTCCTGCTTGCTCGCCGAAAGAACGATCGTGGAGGTGTCGAGATCGATCTTCCTCACCGCCAGCGCATGGACGGCGTGGCTTTCCCTTCGCCCGATTAGCGACCGGCCCCCCTGAACGATGATGCAGGTGCGCTCGAGATTCAGGTTCCCGACCTCACCCGTGCGCTCACCGTTTCGATCCACGACGTCGAAGCCGACGAGGGCGTTGCTGAGCTCAGGCGGATGTGACTGAGACTCTCCCTCGGCTGGCATTGATTCACTCACCTGATCCTCCTTCCCGGCCACAGGGCGTCAGCGGCTGTAGTGACCATCCGTGGCCGGATCCAGGTGGCCGTCGCGCTGAACCTTGGGCGCTGCAAAGAGCTCCCTTCGCGGCAGGCGCATCAGCACGCGAACCTCCTCGAGATCGACCTTCGCCTGGCGCTTCGGCAGTCGATAGCGCCTGAGCCCGAACGAGCGCGTGACGATGTAGTAGTCGCCTTCGCTTCCAACAATGCGGCGACTCGCTTCTCGCCTGCGGCCGTCACTACGCGGAATCCGAGCATTTGGTCTCTGCTTGCTGGTCGTCGGGACCGTGCCGCGCGGGGGAGGCCGACGCCATGGGGGCGGCACCCCATCTCCGGCGCACAAGATGCGGAGCAGCCCCCATGGCGGTGGGCCGCAGGGGTGGCGAGCCTGCCACCGAGGAGCTCGGAAACTGGCAACGATCATCTGTGCAGTCGACAACTCCCCGGGCTCGTCCGAGGCGAGCCGAGTCGCCGGGGAGCTCAGCGGACGGTTCGACGCCCGGCTCGTGCTCGCCCACGCGGCCGACGGCTGGACGAGCGCCGAGGGAAGCCTGAGCACGATCCGCGCGCTCGAAGGAGGAGTCCGTCTGCTCGAGCAGACGGCACGCGAGCACAACCTCGCCGCCGAGCGCAGGGTCGAAGTCGGCGAGCCGGCCGAGGTCCTCGCCCGTATCGCCGCCGAGGAGAGGGCGACGCTGATCCTCGTCGGCTCACGGCACAAGGGCCGGCGACGGCGGCAGCTGCACAGTCGAGTCGCAGAAGATCTAGCGGTGACCGCGCCGTGCCCCGTGGTCGTGGTCCCTCCGCCGCCGCGGTAAGGTTCCTGCCGAGCCGAACGTGGCACGCCCTTCCCTGGCTCTGTTCTGGCGAGTCTTTCTCGTCAACGCCGCGCTTCTGATCGCGGCCGTGTCGGTCTTGGCCTTGACCCCGATCAGCGTCAGCGCTGACATCCGGCTGGTGCAGGCGATCGTGCTCGCCGTCGGCGTGGCGATCGTCCTGGTCGCGAACCTGATCCTGCTGCGGCCGTTGTTCGCGCCGCTCGAGCGGCTCGCCCGGCGGATGGAGGATCTCGACCTCCTGCACGCCGTGCGGCCGGTGCCCGCGACGAGCGCCGGCGAGATCGGTGCGCTGGAGCGAACCTTCAACCGCATGATCGAGCGCCTCGAAGCCGAACGGCGGGAGGCGACCGCGCGGGCCCACCGGGCTCGGGAGGAGGAGCGGCAGCGGATCGCGCGCGGGCTCCACGACGAGGTCGGGCAGACGATGACCGGCGTCCTCTTCCTCCTGAAGCAGCTCGCTCGGGGAAGCCCCTCGGAGCAGCGTGCCCCACTGGCCGAAGCGCAGGAGGCGGTGCGGACGAACCTTGACGAGGTACGGCGGATAGCGCAGGAGCTCCGGCCCGAAGCCCTCGACCACCTCGGCCTCGCGAGCGCGCTCAACAACCTCGCGAGCTCCTTCGCGCGACGGACGAGCATCACGGTCGAGCGCCAGATCGACTTCCGGCTGCCGCACCTCGACCCGAACGTCGAGCTCGTCCTCTACCGTGTAGCCCAGGAGAGCCTTACCAACGTCGCGCGCCACAGTGGAGCGACCGACGTCCTGCTAGCGCTTTCGCGAAACGGCGACGGCGTCGTGCTTCGGGTCAATGACAATGGCCACGGCTTCGGCGCCAGCCGCGTCGAGGGTGGCGGCCTGCGAGGGATCCGGGAGAACGCGCTCATCGTCGGCGGCGCCCTCGCGATCAAGCTGAGCACGAGCGGAGGCGTCGAGATCCGCCTCGAGGTGCCGACACAGGGGAGCACATGCCGATCCCGCTCGTGACGCGGATCCTGGTCGCCGACGACCACGCGCTCGTCAGGGAGGGGCTGAAGCGGGTTCTCGAGCAGGAACCAGACCTCGAGGTCGTGGCCGAGGCGTCTGACGGCCACGAGGCCGTAGAGCAGGCACTCGGGGACGAGGTCGACCTCGCGATCGTCGATCTGAGCATGCCGCGCAAGACCGGCCTGCAGGTGGCGCAGGAGCTGTCACGACGACGTCCCGACCTCCGGACACTCATCCTCTCGATGTACGAGAACGAGCAGTTCCTGTTCGAGGCGCTTCGTTCAGGCGCATCCGGGTACGTCCTCAAGTCCGGTGCGGACGACGACATCGTTGAGGCATGCCGGGCCGCCATGCGCGGCCAGTCCTTCCTCTACCCGTCGGCGGTGGAAGCATTGATCCGAGACCTGATGGAGCGGGCCGAGAGGAGCGGCAGGGACTTCGACGTCCTCACTCCGCGGGAGCTCGAGGTGCTGAAGCTGATCGCCGAGGGTCACACCTCGAAGGAGATCGCGAAGCTGCTCGTGATCAGCGTCAAGACGGTCGATCGCCACCGCACGAACATGTTGGAGAAGCTCGGCATGCGCGACCGCGTCGATCTGACACGCTATGCGATCCGGCGCGGGCTCATCGAGCCGTAGACGAGCATCGCGGGCTCCTCAGAGCTCGAGGCTGTGGGTGGCGCCGAAAGCCTCGAGGAAGCGGCGGTCGTGCGTGACCAGAATGGCCGCGCCCTCGAAGCTCTGAAGGGCCAGCTCGAGCTGCTCGATTGCTTCGAGGTCGAGGTTGTTCGTCGGCTCGTCCAGGATCAGGGCGTTAACGCCGCGTGCGGCGAGTACGGCGATCGCGGCCCGGCTGCGCTCGCCCGGCGAGAGGGAACGACTCGGGCGCAGGACGTCGTCGGCGCCCAGCGCGAACGTGGCGAGGAGCGACCGTGCCTCGCCCGCGGCCAGGCCGCTGCGCTCGACGAAGGCGTCCAGCAGGCGTTCGTTCCCGGAGAACGGCCCGACGCCCTGGGGCAGCTCCCCGAGCACGGTCCCGGGGCCGAGCCTCCGTTCCCCTGAAGCAAGCGGAAGCTCCCCGAGCAGCGCCTTCAACAGCGTCGTCTTGCCGGCGCCGTTGCGCCCGAGCAGCGCCAGCCGGTCACCGTTGTGGAGCTCGAGGTCGAGCGGCCCGATACGGAAGCCGTTGCGCTCGACGACCGCACCGGCGAGCCGAGCGACCACGTTCCCGCCGCGCTGCCGAGGCGAGAGCTCCAGCCGCAGCTCCCACGGCGTCCACGGCTTCTCCACGCGCTCGAGGCGGCCGAGCTTCTTCGCGGCGGCCTTCTTGATGTCCTTGGTCTTCTTCTTCTTTCGGCCCTGGCCGTAGCCTCGCTCCTCCCATTGCCGCATCCGCCGCGCCTGCTCCTCGAGCCGGACGCGTTCGACCCGGTAGCCCGCATACGCCGACTCGTGCCGTTGCCGCGCGTCCTCGCGCTGCGCGACGAACTCGCTCCAGCCGCCGGCGTACACGCGCACCCGCCGTGTCTCAGCCTCGAACTCGACGATCGCGTTCATGCGCTCGAGGAAGGCGCGGTCGTGCGAGACCGCGACGACGCCGCCGCGGTGCGAGTCAACGAAGCGCTCGAGCAGCTCGAGGGCCGCGAAGTCGAGGTCGTTCGTAGGCTCGTCGAGCAGCAGCACGTCGGCGTCGGCCGCGAGGATCGCCTCCAGGTTGCGACGCGCGCCCTCGCCGCCGGACAGGCCTTCGGCTTCCCGATCCTGGGCGAGGTAAGCGACGCCGAGGGCCCGCGGCTCGCGGCTCACCGCACCCGCGTCGGGCTCCTCGAGCCCGGCGAGCACCCGGAGAAGCGTGGACTTCCCGATCCCGTTCGGGCCCACGACGCCGATGCGGCTCGACGGCGTGACGGACAGCGACAGCCCGTCGAGGACGACGGTGTCGCCGTAGGACTTCGTGATGGTGTGTGCGGCAAGCGTGCCGCGGAGTCGGTGCATGCGGGCAACCCCCTGGCCGAGAGGAACGAGAGCGAGGTATCGGTCAGCGAGTCCGCATAGATCGGGGCGACGCCCCGCGGGCATCGTAGCGAGCCGGGACGTGCATCGGAAACCGAGATGACGCCGCCCAACTTCGTATGTAGGCTCACTTGCGGATGCTCCGGTCAGCAGCGCTGGCCCTCGCGGTTTCCCTCGTTACCGCGGGTGGGGCCTCGGCAGAGGTCGTCGCGCGCGGCGTCGAGGACGGCGCACTGGCACTTGGGCCGAAGGGGCCGTCGGTTGCATTCGTCCGCGGCTCCGCCCTCATCGTCTCGAGCCGTTCCGCGAAGGGCCGCTGGACGCAGGCGAAGGCGGCGACGGTCACCTCGGGCTCGAGCGTGATGGCGTTCAAGGTTGGCGCGAGGGGCCCCGTCATGCTCGTCGAGAGCGGCGATTCCCGTTCGCTGCTGTTGGTGCAGCGGAAGTCGGTCGGCTGGCAGACGATCCGTATCTCGGGCCGCCTCCCCGCGCCCGTTCGGCTCGGATGGCCGGGCCTTGCCCTCGACCGCCGCGGTCTGCCGACGATCGGCTACGCGCGCTGGAACAGCTCCACGCTGGACAGCCGGCTGCTGCTGGCGCGAGTCGACGCGAAGGGACGCGTGAGCTCGCGGGCCATCACCTCCCTGGGGTTCCCGAAGAGCTTCGTGCCGCCGCCGGCGGCTCCGGTGCTCTTCGGCGACCGCGCGCACGTGATCGAGTCGTACGCCTACAAGGGCGTGGCGGGGACGCTCGAGTGGTTCCCGCACGGCCGGGGCTGGCTCGGGTTCGGCCTCGCGGTCGGGGCGGGTGACTTCCCGATCGGCCCGATCCTCGCCGGCGTGAGCCCGAGCGGCGTCCTCCATGCGGCCTGGACGGAGTCGATCGTGCCATTCGGCACCGCGCCGGTGACGCTGGCC
>JBKPAM010000050.1:0-20050 GCA_046726435.1 Actinomycetota bacterium | reverse complement strand
GCGAGCGGATGTGAGCCCGAACAGGTGCGCTCCAGTCCGCGCGGAGCAGGGCCGTGTTGGACTGCTTGATCGCGGCCAGGAACGGCTTCGCGATCGAGTCCCACTCCCTCCGTGTGAACGCGTGTCGGCCGGTGGTCTCCGCGGCGAACCTGGCGGAGGCTTCGTTCACCGGCTTGACGATCGCCAGGTAGCGATCGGCCTGCTGCTTGAGCGTCGGCTCTGACGCGCTCGTCGTCGTCCCAGCCCGTGGTGTCGCTTGCTCGCTCGTGTGCGAGTCGCAGGCAGAGACGGTGAGCAGTGCGGCGGTGGCCGCGATCACGAACGGAAGCCCGTTCATCTCAGGTCGCGGCGTCGGTCTGCCATTGCCCACCCGCACTCATCATGTGACGTTCCGGAACGCCGGGCCCAGGCGTGGCTAGTGGCCGTTCCAGGAAAAGTGCATGTAGTCCTTCGTCGTGCCCGTCCAGGCGCCGCCCCATTTCCAGCCGATCGAGGCAAACGCGCGAACGACCTTCCGCGTCACCATCCCCGGCCGGACGTGCGAGCGGTTCATGTAGGAGACGGCTCTCGGGTCACGCGTCTGACCGCAGCCGACGTACGGGTTCTCCACGGGGTTGAGGTCGACCGCGAGTCCATAAGCGTGGTTCGACCAGGTTCCCGTGCGCTTGTTGCCGGGCCCGGTGCACGGCGACGCGGACGCTTGCCGGCACTCGAACGACGCCGTGACGTCGCCGTCCCTCGGGCGCAACCCACCGTAGGTCTCGGACAGCCGCATGTGACGAACCGGGAAGCGCAGCGCGAGGAGCTTGGCGAACACGCTCTGCAGTCCCCGGGCGTACCTGGCGTTCACGATCAGCTGCCCGCGGTGCGCCCGGTGGTCGAAACCCCACATGCGGACGGTGAGCACCCGCAACCGCGAGAGCGGGACGGGGCAACCGCGATGGTAGTTACCGGACTTCATGACGGCCGTTCGCTCCCCCGCTGTCAGCGGCCGGATCGTGGAGCCGGCATAGGCCGCCGGAACGGCAACCGCCAGTGCGAGCACGAAGACGAGGACGCTGCGCACGACGCGGCGATTGTTACAGCTTCTGGTTCGCTCCGAAGAACAAGACGCTTCGCGCGCTAGTCCTTTAGAAGCCGGCGCGATCCAGGCTCTTGCCCACGGTGGTGGCCATCGTGTTGGGTAGAACCGCGAGGAGGGTGCGTCGCTGCCTCGCCGTCAGGGCGTGGGCGAGGGCGCTGCCGAGCAGCTTCACGTCGCACTGATGGGCTTCAAAGCCGGCGAGGCGCTGGCGCATGAGAAAGTAGTAGATGTCGGCGGGATACGCCCCGTGCGGCCGGACGTGCGCGAGAAACTGGACCGCGCCGCGGGAGAACGTCTCTGCCCTGACGCGACAGGCGCGGGTCCCCGACGCGGCGGAACCGGGCACCTTCGTCTGCGAATACACGCCGTAGGCGGGGACCGTGACCGTGCCCGGGGCGGTGTTCGGCGACGAGTGGCCGCATCCCGTAAGAGCGACGACAGACACGACGAACGCGCCGACCACCCACTTGGTCCTCCTCACAAGGATGGACGTTAGCGTCAGGAAAGCGCGCGCTCGAGCGCAGCACGGTCTGTGGGTGCTCCGTGGGCGGGCAGCACGACCTCGACCGGCAGCTGGAGCAGCGGCCGGAGGTCTTCGATCACCTGCTCGCGCGTTACACCGTGCTGCAGCACCTCTCGCGGGACCTCGAAGCCGCGGCCGAAGTCGACCAGGGCGTCGCCGGCAACGACCGCACCCACACGCTCGATCCAGAGCACAAGGTCGTTGTGCGACCGTCCGGGGAACGCCTCGAGGCCGATCGGAAGCCGGTCACCCGCTGCGTACAGGTGGGCCTCCCCGCCGCCCTCCACCACCAGCCACGCGAGGTCGTCGCTGTGCCAGCCCTCCGGGATCTGCTCCGGGGTGATGCCGTACTTCCGCACGAGGTCATCTGGGGTGTCGGGGGGCGGCGTGAACACCGGCGCGCCGAAGCGTTCGACCAGGCGGTGCGCATCGCGTTCGTGCCACGGTGCGGTGAGCACCACCACCGGCTCGCGGTTGGCCGCGAGCTGGAGAAGCTCCTGCGGTACGGCCAGCGGGTCGAAGAGGATCAGCCGCGCGCCGTCGTCGTGTGCGTACGACGAGACCAGCTGCGGCCACCACTGCTCCGCCGTCCACTCCGGATGGGGCGCCTGCCAGTGCCATAGCCCAGCCTGAAGCTCGCGCACGGCGCGACGCTAACGGAAGCAAACGATCCTGAGCGTTAGACCAGCTCGACGGTATCGCCGACGCGAACCCGGCCGGGGTGCGCGACTGCCGCATAGACGCCGAACGGCAGCGGCTCCGTCGTCTCGATGACACGCCGGTAGGCCGCGAGCGCCTTCAGCGTGTCGAAGTCGGGCGCACCGGTGTCGGGATTCTGCGTCGTCACTGCGCAGCGGCCGACGTTCCCCTTCGGCACGACGACCGCCTCCCCGAGCCGCACCTGACGGCCGAGCCAGTCGTCCTCCCCGTGCTCGCCGAGGCCGTCGATGCCGAAGTTCATGCGGAAGCGTCGCTCGTCGACCTCGTGCACACCGAGTATCCGCGCGAGTGCGTGGAGGGAGCCCGTCCCGAGAATCGTCGCGGCGCCGCTGCGCCGGCGATCCGGCGCGGGGCCCGGAGCCTGAACGAGTCGAAGGTCGCGGCCGGCGAAGTCGGAGATTGCTTTGCTCCACGGTCCGTCGACGACGCGGACCTCGATGGTTTCACTCCAGAACCGGGCGCCGACCGAGCCGTTGAAGCCGACTTCCCGAGAGACCGTCGTGCCGTCGGGAAACGCGAGCGCCAACGATCCTGCTTCGCGGTCGTAGCGTGGAACGATCTGTTGGAGAACGCCGAGACCCTTGCTGTTCACGAGGCGGTCGTTCTCGTCGACCAGGAAGAACTCCCGATCTCCCGTGATTCCCGCCTCGGTCAGGTCGCACCGGTCGAGCTGCCGGACGGCGAGGCCCTTGACCGGGCAGTGCGAGATCCAGGCGATACGCAGGCTCACGAGTGGAACGCTATCTGTGGCCTCCACCGAGGCAACTGGAGAGCGCGCATCGATACTCGCCGGATCCCGCCGCGGCTCGAGCACGGTTACCCCTAGGACTAGTAGCCATCGAGGAGGAAGTTCCCGCCCCCCGTCTAGTGCGTGTTGCTGTGCCGACGAACGGCGGCATACCCCACTGCAGCAAGCGCGGCGAGGACGAGTCCTGTGTAGAGCCAGGGGTGCGGATCAAGGCCGCCGCATGAGATCGAGGCGCCGACGGGCGCATCTGCCGGAAGCTGCAGGCCGCCATTCGTCGAGCATGGCTGGTGGTCGCGGTTCAGATAGGCGACCAAGAGGAGCACAAAGCCGACGCCCTCGGCAAGGCCAATGCTCTCCGGCCAGCGCGGAGAGGCCCGCAGGACAAGCCAGAGCAGAACGAGCGCGAGCGGCAGGACGAATACCCCGACCGAAAGTGCCGTGAAGAGGCTGAACGTGAGAGTCGACCCGACCACAGCCCACGCCCAGAACCACCGACAGCCCCGCCCCTTGGTCACCGGGTCGGCCGCATGTCGTCGCCGGGGCTCGTCACCTGTAGGCCTTCGGCCTCGAGGCGCCGCGGATGTAGATCGCCTGCAGCACGCCGATCGCGAGCAGGTTCGCGATCAGCGCCGAGCCGCCCACGCTCACGAACGGGAGCGGGATCCCCGTCACCGGCGCGACGCCGATGTTCATGCCGACGTTGACGAAGACCTGGAACAGGAACGCGAACACGATTCCGCCCGCAACGATCGCCGAGAACGCGTCGCGCGCGATCGCGATCACTTTCAGGCCTCTCCATACGACGAGCAGGTAGAGCAGCAGGAGCACCGAGACGCCGACGAAACCACGCTGCTCGGCGAGCGAGGCAAAGGCGAAGTCGGTCGCGTGCTCGGGGAGGAAGTTGAGTTTCGTCTGCGTCGCACCGGCGACGCCGCGCCCTTCGACTCCTCCCGCCCCGACCGCGTTCCTCGCCTGCGCCACGTTGTACGTCGCGCCCGAGGGATCCGAGTCGGGATGCGTGAAGCCGGTGATGCGCTTCGCCTGGTAGTCCTTCAGCACGTGCACGCCGCCGGCCGGCAGCCACCACAGCACGGCCATCAGGACGACCACCGTCCCCACGCCGAGCGCGGCGAGATGCAGCCAGCGCACTCCGGCAACGAAGAGCACGGCGGCGAGCGCCGCGGTGTAGACCATCGCGGTGCCGATGTCCGGCTGGACGAAGACCAGCAGGATCGGCAGGAACGCGAGCGCGATCGCCTCGAGCACGGTCCGGCTCTCCCCCAGCCGTTTCGCGCGGTCGGCGAGGAAGCCCGCCAGGAAGAGCACGAGCAACAGCTTCCCGAACTCGGACGGCTGGAAGCGGAAGAAGCCGATGTCAAGCCACCGTTTCGAGTGGCGGGAGACCGTGCCTCCCAGCAGCACGAGCAGCATCAGGCCCGCGGTGCCGATGTAGATCGCGCGCTTGTGACGGCGATAGAGCTGAGGCTCGACGAAGAGCAGGGCCACGAAGCCGGCGCAGCCGACGGCCGCGTAGACGCCCTGGCGGATGACGAAGTAGTTGGCGTTGCCGGGAACGTCGTGGGCCGTGATCCCGTCGATCGCCCAGAGCCCGAACGCGACCAGCGCCGCCATCGCGCCCAGCAGCACCCAGTCGAGCCGCCGAAGGGCCACGGGCGCGCCGGCCGCCTCGGCCCGGTGCGGGCGAAGGCTTCGCGCCCTGGTGCCAACTGCCTCGATCATCAGTCTGAGTGGATCGCCCCCACCGATCCGCTGCGATGGAAGAACTGCTCGAAGACCCTCAGCGCGGCCGGTGCCGCGGCGTCACCGCCGTGGCCGCCGTTCTCGATCAGCGCGCAGACGACGAGCTGCGGCGTCTCCCCGGCGGCGGCGGGCCCGTAGCCGCACCACCAGGACTGGTCCTGCGGCCCGACGTAGCCGAACTGCGGCAGTTGGATGATCTTCTCGGCGGTGCCCGTCTTGCCGGCGATCGGGATCGGGAAGTTCCCGAAGACCCCGTAGCCCGTGCCCAGCGTCGAGTGCGTCGCCTGGTAGAGACCGTCCTGGACGACGGCGAGGGACATCGGGTCGAGCCCGACGGACTGCGGTGCCGGCGGCGTGAAGCGGTGGACGATGCGAGCCGGCGAGCGCGGGGTGCTTCCTCCTACCTCGACGTCCTGAACCAGGTGCGGGCGCACGAGCTTGCCGCCGTTGGCGACGAGCGCGTAGAAGCGCGCCATCTGCAGCGGCGTCACGAGCAGGTCCTTCTGGCCGATCGTGAGCTGGATCGAGTCACCGCTCTTCCAGAGCCTGTCGATCCGCCAGTTGCGCGGGTCGGTCTTGGCCGTGAAGGCGCGCCTGCGCCACTCGGGAGTCGGCAGTAGCCCTGCCGCCTCGGGCCCGATGTCGACGCCGGTGCGCCGGCCTATGCCGAACTTCGCCGCCCAGGCCTGGAGCGGGTGACCCTGGCTCGGCGGCAGCTTGTAGAAGTCGAAACCGAGCTGGTAGAAGAACGTGTCGCACGACTGTGCGATCGCGGTAGGAAGGGTCATCGTCGTGTTGACGAACGGGTCCCAGTTCTTGAAGACCTGCGAGACCTCCCCGGTGAACTCGTTGTAGACCGTGTAGCTGCCGGTGCAGGCGAGCTCGGTGGAGGGCGAGATGATCCCGGTCTGCAGCGCGGCCAGCGCGGTCACGGGCTTGAAGGTGGAGCCGGCCGGATAGAGCCCGCTGATCGCGCGGTTCAGGGACGGGTAGTTCGCCCGCTCCGCCGTGGCCCCGGCGAGGCCTGCGTTCCGCAGACGGCGCGTCGTGACGTGGCCGGTGTAGACCTTCGGCTCGTACGTCGGGTTCGAGGCCATCGCCAGGATCGAGCCGTCGTGCGGATCGAGCGCGACGATCGCGCCGCCGTCGGAAGCCCACTGACCGTTGACGTGCGCCTTGTTGATCCCGTAGACGAGCGCCCGCTCGGCCGCGCGCTGCAGGTTGAGGTCGATGGTCAGCCTGATCGACTCGCCCGGGACCGCTTCGCGCTTCGTCTCGAGCTGGCTGCGCGGCCGTCCCATCGAGTCGACGCGGAGCTGTGCGAGCCCGGCCTGCCCGCGCAGGTAGGAGTCGTAGCTCGCCTCCACCCCGGCCTCACCGATCTTGTCTCCGCCCGCGTAGCCCTTGTTCTTCAGCTGCTTCAGCTGTTCGGCCGAGATCTCGTTCACGTAGCCGAGCACCTGCGCGGCGGTCGAGCTGTGCGGATAGCCGCGCAGGAAGGTGGGCGTCACGCGCACGCCCGGGAACTCCTGCATGTGCTCGAAGAGGTAGTTGATGGGCGCGGTGCGCTTGACATCCTCGCGGACGACAACCGGCGTGATCGGGTCGTTGCCGCGCCGCTTGATCGCGTGGAGCATCTCGAGCACCGGCACGTTGAGGACCTTGGAGAGGCGCTTCAGCTCGGCCTTCCGCGCGTCCCAGGTATCGGGCAGGTCGGCGGGGTAGAGCTCGACCGCGGTGCCCGCCATGTTGGTCACGAGCGGGTCGCCGTTGCGGTCGAGGATCTGCCCGCGTGGTGCCTCGATGCGCACCGAGCGGAGCTGGTTGTCGAGAGCGGCCCGCAGGTACTGCGGGCCCGAGAGCACCTGCAGCGCCCAGAGCCGGAAGAAGAGCACCGCGAAGGCGGCCAGGGCGACCACGCCGAGGATCGCGATCCTCAGCGCGAGCTGTGGCGTGAACCGGTATGGGCCCTCGACGCGCGGATCGGGCGGGAGAAAGCGGCGCGGATGCGTGCGGGAGCCGTTCGCGCGGGTGCCGGTGCTAGCCAAGGAGCCGCACCTCCGTTACGACGTCCCGCTGCTTGGCGATCGCGAGCACGCGCCGGACGAGCGCATAGACCGGCAGCGTCAGGAGCAGGTTCAGGGCGACCTTCGGCGGCAGCGAGTCGAGCAGCACGGTGCGCGCCGACACGGGATCGCCGAGTAGGTAGTGCAGGACGAGCGCACCGAGCTGGACGAGGATCGTCGCCACCGCCACCGAGACGAACGGCGCGTGCGCCCGGTCGCGGCCCGTGGTCTCGCCGTAGCGTCCGATCCAGTAGCCGGCGATGGTGAGCAGCAGCGAGGTCACGCCGAGCGTGGCCAGGTTCGCCGTGTCGACGATCAGGCCCGCGAAGAACCCGCAGGCGGCGCCGTAGATCGAGCCGCGCAGGAGCGCGATCGCCATCAGCGTCAGGAGCACGACGTCGGGGTAGCCGCCGAGGATGTCGACCTGCGAGAAGATCGTCACCTGCAGGATCGCGGCCACGAAGATGAGGCCCGCGGCCTTCGCCGGCTCGAGGAACAGGCCCGGGCTCACCGCTGGGTTCGGTTCTTCGGGACCAGCACCAGCACCGAGCGCAGGGAGTCGAAGTGCACGCTCGGCGAGACCTGAGCTTCCCAGAAGAGGTCGACCTCGCTGTTCGAGGCACCCGTGACGGTGCCGATCGGGATCCCGGCCGGGTAGATCGAGCTGAGGCCGGCGAGGCGCCAGCCCTGGGTCACGATCGTGTCGCCGGGCCGCAGCACCTGCGACTTCTGCACGCGGTCGAGGGTGAGCGTTCCCGGCCCCTGGCCGTGGCTCACCAGGCCCGTGGCCTTCGTCTGGAGATCGAGCGCGGATACCTTCAGGTTCGGATCGGTGAGCAGCGTCACCTGCGCGGTGTGGCCGGCGAGCGAGCTGACCTTGCCGACGAGGCCGTCGGCGGTCACGACCGGGTCGTCCTTCCGGATTCCGTCGCTCGAGCCCGCGGCGATCCCGACCTGCTGCTGGAAGTCACTCGGCGCGCCTGAGATCACGTCCGTCGGGACCGGCTTGTAGTCCTGCGGGAAGCGCGGGAGCCCGACGTAGTGGAGCTGCTGCCGCAGGTTGTCGTTTTCCTCCGCCGCGTTCGTGTTCTGGATCACCTGCTGGGTGAGCAGGTCGACCTGTGCGCGCAGATGCTTGTTCTCGGACTTCGCGTGAATCAGGCCCGCGAGCCAGCCGTAGGCGTCGCGGAACGGCTGCGCCACGCGGTTGGCGCCGATCTCGAACGGCCGCAGCACCGTGGCGCCGGTGCTCTGCACGCCGTGAAGGCTGCCGCCCGCCGGCTCGCGGAAGTAGATCGTGATCAGGACGAGCGAGAGCAGCACGAGCACTCCCGCCACGATTCGCCGCTTGAGGGCGGTGGCACTGCGGGAGGACAACCCGGTGGGCCTGGAGCGAGGGACGGGGGACCCCAGGACCGCGATCCGTGCGCTGCGGTTCCTCTGCTGCACGAGAACGGTCTAGTGTAGGGAAGAGCCCGGCGGGCTGCGAACTTCTAGGGTCGGTGGTTGTCCGGCGCTAGGGTCGGTGGTTGTTGCGGCGCTTGGCGGCCTGGCTGCGGTGGATCGCCTCGAACTCCTCGAGGCTTCGGCCGGAGCCGACCGCGACGCACGTGAGCGGGCTCTCGGCGAGGTGGACCGGCATCTGCGTCTCGTGGCGGAGGCGCTCGTCGAGGCCGTTCAGGAGCGCGCCGCCGCCGGCCAGGACGATGCCCCGGTCCATGATGTCGGCCGCGAGCTCGGGCGGCGTCTTGTCGAGGGTCGACTTGATCGCCTCGACGATCTGGGCCACCGGGCCCTCGAGGGCGCGGCGAACCTCCTCGGAGGAGAGGATCACGGTCTTCGGGAGGCCGGTCAGCATGTCGCGACCCCTCACCTCGGCCTGGACCTCTTCCCTGAGGTCGAAGGCGGAGCCCACCTCGAGCTTGATCTCCTCGGCGGTCTGCTGGCCGACGAGCAGCTTGTACTCGGTCTTGATGTGGCTGATGATCGCCTCGTCCATCTCGTCGCCTCCGACGCGGAGGCTCTGGCTGACGACGATCCCGCCGAGCGAAATGACCGCGACCTCGGTCGTGCCGCCGCCGACGTCGACGATCATGTTCCCCGTGGGCTCGGCGACGGGGAGTCCGGCTCCGATCGCCGCGGCCATCGGCTCCTCGATCAGGTAGGCCTGCCTCGCGCCGGCGCTGAGGGTGGCCTCCTCGACGGCCCGCTTCTCGACTCCCGTTACGCCTGACGGGACGCAGACGACGACGCGCGGGTGGGCGAACCGGTGCTGGTGCACCTTCTGGATGAAGTGCCGCAGCATCTGCTCGGTGACGTCGAAGTCCGCGATCACGCCGTCCTTGAGCGGGCGGATGGCTGAGATCGTGCCCGGCGTCCGGCCGAGCATTCGCTTGGCCTCGACGCCGACCGCGTGCACTTCGCCGGTGCGCTGGTCGATCGCGACGACGCTCGGCTCTGAGAGCACGATGCCCCGGCCGCGCACGTAGACGAGCGTGTTCGCGGTGCCGAGATCGACGGCCATGTCGCGGCCGCCGAAGCCGTTGAAATAGCCCATAAGACCCATCCGCCCGCACGAGTCTAGCTACGAAAGCAGGGATTCTCCGCTTCCGAGGCCGAGGTAAGAACTCCGCCTCGGCGGACACGTACTCCTTCGACAGCTCGCAGGAGGAGGGGTACATGCGTTACGCCGAGCTGCGCACGGACGCAGTGATCATCGCCTGCGCGATCAGCGCGGGAGTCCACGCCGCGCTCGCGCCGGACCATTTCCGGGAAACGACCGCAGCTGGTGCGGGCTTCGTCGTGGCCGCGGTCGTGCTCGGTGCCCTCGCGGTCGTCCTCACGCGCAGGCCGACGGAGCTCGCGTTCGCCGCAACCGCGGCCGTCTTCGCCGGGCTGATCGTGAGCTACGTGCTCGCCGTCACGACCGGCATCCCGGTGCTCCACCCCGACGTCGACGCCGTCCAGCGCCCCGCGCTCGCGACGAAGGCGGTCGAGGCGCTCGGCCTCGCGCTCGCCGCGAGCAGGGTGCCCAGGCCGTCCGTCCTCTTCGACCTCACACAACCGAAAGGAACGCTCACATGAGCCCGAATCAGACCCGGCCCTGGCAGCCGGTCCCGCTGGCGCTGACCGCGCTCGTGGCGCTGGTCAGCGCGATCCTCGCGCTCGCCTTCTCAGGCGGGATGAACATGGCCCAGGCGCAGGGCAACATGCCGATGAAGGCCGGCCACTCGCATCCCGAGCTGACCGCGAAGGGCGTCGAGCTGCGAATGGACATGCGCAGGCTCTGGGAGGACCACGTCACCTGGACGCGGCTGGCGATCATCAGCCTCGAGAGCGGCACGCCCGACACGGACGCCACCGTCGCGCGCCTGCTGCAGAACCAGGTCGACATCGGCGATGCGATCAAGCCGTACTACGGCGACGCCGTGGGCAACGCCCTCACGAGGCTGTTGCGCCAGCACATCCTGATCGCGGCGGACGTGATCGCTGCGGCCAAGGCGGGCAACGCAACCCAGCTCGCCGAGGCGCAGTCTCGCTGGGTCGAGAACGCCGACCAGATCGCGGCCGCGCTCCACAGCGTCAACCCGCACTTCTGGAAGCTCCGCGAGATGAAGGCCGAGATGCATCGGCACCTCGACCTGACCACGCAGGAGGCGGTTGCAAGGCTGCAGGGCGACTGGACCGGCGACGTGGCCGCCTACGACCGCGTCCACCTCCAGATCCTGATGATGGCCGACATGCTCTCCGAAGGGATCATCGGCCAGTTCCCCGGCCGGTTCCGCTAGGCCGACGCCGGCGCGGGACGGGTGTCCTGCGCCGGCGCCCGACCCTTTGGGTGCGCGATTCGTCACCGTGTCTGACACCGTGCCGAACGCGTGAGCCCTGCACACGCTCGGAACGGGGAACGTTCGTCACACTTCCGTTTCTGTGTCTGACACCGTGGCGCCGGACGCGTCGTTAACGCGCTAGCCGAACCCGTAGACGCCCGCGAACCGCTCCGCGAGCAGGCGCACGAGCAGGGCGGCCGGGAGGCCGACCACGTTCAGGTAGTCGCCCTCGATCCGCTCGACCAGCGCGGCGCCTCGGCCCTGCACGGCGTACGCGCCCGCGCGGCCCTGCCACTCGCCGAGCACGACGTAGGCGGCCAGGTCTCGCGCGTCGAGCGGCCGGAACGTAACGCGCGTCACCTCGTGCTCCACGGCTTCCCAGCCGGGAGTCACCAGGCACAGCCCGGAGATCACCTCGTGCGTCCGGCCTCCGAGCGCCTCCAGCATCTCCTCTGCCTCGGCCTCGCTTTCGGCCTTGCCGAAGACGCGGCCATCGAGGACGACCTCGGTGTCGACGCCGAGGACCGGACGCGCGCCTCCTGCGACCGACCGCGCCTTCCCCCGGGCGTTCGCCCGCACGGTCTCGGCAGGTTCCCCTCCCACCGCCTCCTCCCACTCCGGCATGACCACCTCGAACGGGATCCCGAGTTGCTCGAGGATCGCCCGCCGCTGCGGCGAGCGCGAGGCCAGGAGGAGCGGCGGCGCCGGCGGCGCGCTCACCGGTCAGCCGCGGTAGCGCAGACGCCAGATCTCCTCTGCGGGCCAGCGCTTGGCCCACGCGACAGGAAGGTCGTCGTAGTACTCGTGCTCGCCCGCGTCCTCCGGGGCGAAGAGCTCGCGGAAGTCCAGCAGCTCGAAGCCGTTAGTCCGCAGGATCGCGAGCATCTCCGCCATCCCGGGGTGAAACTCGACACCCGGATCCTCGTCCTCCCAGACGAGCTTGTAGAGGCCCTTCTGCGGTCTCGCCAGCCGGTCCGTGGTCTTGCCCTCGTCGGGGGCGCACAGGATCCGGAGCGTCGAGCCACGCAGGAACACGAGCTCGCCGCCCGGACGCAGGAGCCGTGAGGCCTCCGCGATCCAGAGCGCCGGGTCGCACCAGATCGACGCGCCGTACTCCGAGAACGCGAGGTCGAACGACGTGTCGGGCAGCGGCACGTCCTCGGCGTTGGCCTCGATCAGCTCGAGGCCGAGACCATGCTTGGCGTCCATCCGGCGCGCAGTCTCGAGCTGGGCGGGCGTGACGTCCACCCCGACCACGCGCTTCGCGCCGGCGCGCTTCAGCCAAGCGCCGAAGTAGGCCGTGCCGCAGCCGAGCTCGATCACGTCGAGCCCGGTCAGGTCGGGGAGCATGCGGATCTCGCTGTCGGGCTGCGACCACTGTCCCCAGGTGACCTCCGTCTGCGCCCACGCGCCTTCGGCCTGCCGGTCGGTGTAGTCCGCATTCGCCTGCGTCCACCCTTCGCGGTTAATGGCGACGTAATCGGGCTCAGTCACCGAACCACAGGACCAGCTCGCGCTCGGCCGACTCCGGCGAGTCCGACCCGTGCACCAGGTTGTCGGGCATGGACAGCGCGAACTGCCCGCGGATCGAGCCTGCGCATGCCTCCGCGGGGTTCGTGGCGCCCATTGTCTTCCGGACGACTGCGATCGCGCCCTCGCCTTCGAGGACGAGCGCGAGCGTCGGGCCCGAGGTGATGAACTCGACCAGCTCGCCGTAGAACGGCTTCTGCGCATGCTCGGCGTAGTGCGTCTCCGCAAGCTCCTGGTCGACGCGCACGAGCTTCGCCTCGCGCAGCGCGAGGCCCCGTCGCTCGAAGCGAGCGAGGATCTCGCCCGCCAGCTGACGCTGCATGGCGTCTGGCTTGATCAGAACAAGTGTGCGCTCCACCGCCATCGGCGGCGGAGTCTACGCGTCTGTCTACGCGCGGCGCTCGCGGCGCGGCGGCGTGATCGTCTGCGTCTGCCCGAGCTGCTCGACCGCGGCCGGCTCGATCGGCGTTTCGCAGTACGGGCAGACCTGCCAGAGCGCCTCGAGCGGCGCCTTGCAGTTGCGGCAGGACTGACGCAGGCGCGTCGTGCAGACCGGGCAGACAAGGAAGCTCGGATCGACCTCGGCACGGCAGACCGGGCAGTGCATGTCGCGCCGCGCGAGCCGCTGCTCCATGGACTTCATCTCGAGCTCGCGCTCGCGCACGTCCTCGATGTACTCCGGCGGACGGAAGAGCATGTAAACCAGCGCTCCGAGGAAGGGAGGCACCAGCCCGATCAGTACCGCCATGGCGACGAGCCAGGGATCCTCGATCCGCCGCCGCGCGTCCTTGTAGACCCAGAAGGCAACCGAGAGCCAGAACACGGCAACGAAGAAGAGCGTCAGGTTGCGAATCACAGCCCACGTGCTGTGACTGAAGAAGTCGAACAGTCCGTTGTCCGCTACCGGCGCCACACGCCTCCCTCAGAGGAGGAGCTTCCCGACGAGGTAGCCGGCGCCAAACGCGAGGCCGACGATCGCCAGGACGACGATGACGGCCAGCGCGAAGACGCTCAGGCGCTCGCCGAGCGTTCCCATGGTATTCGCTGGAATCGGACATTGAGGTCCGCGAGCAGGTACAGCGATCCGGTCACGAGAACTGCGCCGTCATCGCCTGCGAGCTCGCGTGCCCGCGCGAGGGCATCGCCTGGATCGGCGGCCGTCTCAACGCGGTCGAAGAAGGGCCTGGCGCGGCGTGCAACCTCCTCGGCGGGCAGCGCCCTTGCGCTCTGCGAGGAGGTGGCCACGAGTGAGCGGCCGGCGCGGGCCAGGGCCGCGAGCATCGCGTCCGCGTCCTTGTCGGCGAGGATCGACGCCACCACGACGTAGTCGCGCCGCGGGAGCCGCTGGAGCAGCCAGTCGACCCCGGCCGGGTTGTGCGCCCCCGAAAAGACGTCGTCGCCGACGAGGTCGAAGCGCCCCGGCAGGTGGACCTGGACCTCTCCGCCGAGCGGCCGATCGAGCAAGGCCTCCGCGGCTGCCCGGCCGACGTCGTCCGCGTGCACCACGCGCGCCGCCCCTCGCGCGCGCGCGCGTGACTCCCATGCGGGCTCGCCGAGCACCACCGTCGACCCGGGCCCGACGACCGCGAGCTTCTCGTCGGCGATCTGCTCGCGCGTCTCGCCGAGCACGTCGGTGTGATCGAGCGAGACGTTCGTCAGCACGACCACCTCCGCAGCGAGGACGTTCGTTGCGTCGAGCCGCCCGCCGAGCCCCGCCTCGACGACCGCGACCTCGACCTCCGCCGCGGCGAACTCCGCGAGTGCGGCCGCCGTCAGCACCTCGAACTGGGTCGCACGGAGCCGCTCCGCCGCTGCCCGCACGCGTGGGAGCGCCCGCTCGAAGTCGGCATCCTCGCCGTCGACCTGGATCCGCTCGCTCCAGCCGGCCACGTGCGGCGAGGTGTACGCGCCGACACGCAGCCCCTCGCGCGCGAGAAAGGCCGCGGCGCGGCGGGTCGCGGTGGACTTCCCGTTCGTGCCGACGACGTGGATCGCGCGGAACGCGCGCTGCGGCTCGCCGAGCTCCGCGAGCAGCGCCCGCATGCGTCCGAGGCCGAACTCCTCAGGCCACGGCGAGAGCGACTCGAGCCACTCGACGTCTCCGCTCACGTCAGGCGGAGAGCGCATCGAGCTCACGTCGATAGCGCTTGAGCTTCTCGCGCTCTGCCTCGACGACGTCGCCCGGCGCGTTCTGCACGAAGCGCTCGTTGGCCAGCATCCCCTCGGCGCGCGCGATCTCGGCTCGCAGCCGCTCCACCTCCGCCTCTGCCTCGCCGCCGTCGACCTTCACGCGCTCGGGCTTGACGACCGCATCGAAGATCCGCTGCTGCTCCTCGTCGAGCGGCGCGCGCACTCCGGCGCGGCGGAAGACCTCGGCCGCGGTGCGAATCGGCTCGAATTCCTCGTCCGCAGCGGCGTCCGCCCCGGTCTCCTCCGGCCAGGGCGCGACGATCAGCCGGCTCTCCCGCGCGGGGAGGCTCGTCCAGATCTCCTCGGTCACGTGCGGCATCACCGGGTGCAGCAGCTTCAGCAGCCGCTCGAGGTTGGCAAGTGCGGTCGCCTGCGCGTCCGCGTCGCCGTCGTAGAGCCGTGGCTTGATCGACTCGGCGTACCAGTCGCAGAAGTCGTCGAAGGTGAGGTGGTATAGCACGCTCGTCGCCGGCGAGAATTCGAAGCGCGACAGGTGCTCCTCGAGCTGCGCCTGGGCCTCGTCGAGCCGCCGCGCGATCCAGCGCTCCTCGAGCGCCTGCGGCCGTAGCTCGGGCCGCGCCTCCCCCACGTTTGCGAGGATCAGCCGCGAGACGTTCCAGAGCTTGTTCGCGAGCTTGCGCCCCTCCTCGACCGCCCCCTCGGAGAAGCGCACGTCCTGCGACGAAGTGAGCTTCAGCAAGCCGTAGCGGGTCGCGTCGGCGCCGTGCGCGTCGACGAGCTCGAGCGGGTCGAGCCCCGTTCCGAGGCTCTTCGACATTCGCCGCCCGTCGGGAGCGAGAACCGTGGTGTGGATGATCACGTGCCGGAACGGCACCTCGCCCATCAGCTCGAGGCCCGAGAAGATCATCCGGTTCTCCCAGAGGCGGATGATCTCGCGCGCGGTCGTGTTCAGCGTGCCCGGATACCAGGCCTCGAGCTCGGGGGTCTGCTCGGGCCAGCCGAGGATCGCGAACGGCCAGAGGGCCGACGAGAACCAGGTGTCGAGCACGTCCTCGCTGCGCTCGAGCTCTCTGGAGCGGCACTCGGCGCAGGCCTCCGGCTCGTCCTCCTGAACCGTCAGGTGCCCGTCGGGGCAGGTCCAGACCGGGAGCTGGTGGCCCCACCAGAGCTGGCGGGAGATGTTCCAGTCGGGGGCGGTCACGAGCGACTCGATCGCGAAGCGGTGCTGCGAAGGCGGGTGGTAGCGGACACGCCCGTCGCGGAGCGCCGCGAGCGCCGCCTGCCTGAGCTCGTCCATCCGGCACCACCACTGCAGGGAGATCAGCGGCTCGATCCGGCTCTTGCAGCGCTCGCAGAGGGCGACGGTGTGCCGGTACGCCTCGCGCTTGACCAGCAGGCCGTGGTCGCGGATCCAGGCGAGGATGCGCTCCTCGGCTTCCTCCTGCGTGAGGCCGGCGAGCTCGCCGGCCGCTTCGTTCATGCGGCCGTCGGGGCCGATCACGGTCAGCTCCGGCAGATCGTGTTCACGGCCGATCTCGAAGTCGAGCGGATCGTGGCCGGGGGTCACCTTCAGCGCGCCGGTGCCGAACTCGGGATCGACCCTCTCGTCCTCGATGACGGGCACGGCCCGCTCGACGAACGGCACGACCACCTCACGGCCGACGGCTTCGCGCCAGCGTGCGTCGCCCGGGCCGACGGCCACCGCCACGTCGGCGAGGATCGTCGCCGGCCGCGCCGTCGCGATCGTCACGCCGTCGTCGCGATCGTCGGCGAAGGGGTAGCGCACGTACGTGAGCGCATCGTCGACCTCCTCGTGCACGAGCTCGAGGTCGGAGAGCGACGTCTCGTGATGCGGGCACCAGTTGATGATCCGGTTCGCGCGGTAGATCCAGCCCTTGTCGAAGAGGTGAACGAAGAAGCGCATGACCGCGCGCACGTACGCGTCGTCCATGGTGAAGCGCTCGCGCCGGTAGTCCATCGACGCGCCCATGCGCCGGAACTGGCCCATGATCGTCCCGCCGTATTTGCGCAGCCAGTCCCAGACGATCTCCACGAACTTCTCGCGCCCGACCTCCTCCCGCGAGGTGCCCTGCTCGACGAGGTGCTTCTCCACCGCGTTCTGGGTCGAGATGCCCGCGTGGTCGAAACCGGTCAGGAACGCCGTCTCCTGCCCGCGCATGCGGTGCCAGCGGACGAGCAGGTCGGCAAGGGCGATCTGGAGCGCGTGACCGGTGTGAAGCGCGCCGGTGACGTTGGGCGGCGGATGCGCCACGACGAAGGTCTCCCGCCCGCTGCCGGGCTCCGCGTCGTAGAGGCCTTCCTCCTCCCAGGCGCGCTGCCAGCGCTCCTCGACACCGGTGGGCTTGTAGAGCGGGTCCATTCGGGCAAGTTTACGAAGACGTGGGCGAGTTCTTTCACGCGGTGAGGGTCTTCGGAGACGAGCTCGCGGGGGTCGGCTGGCTCGCGCTCCTGATCGCGCTGGCCCTCCACTTCGCGAAGCTCCTCGTGAGGACGATCGCCTGGCGGAACATCCTGCGCGCGTCCTACCCGGAGGAGAACGTGCCGTGGCCGCCCGTGCTCGGCGCCTACATCGCCGGGGTCGGGATCAACTCGATCGTGCCCGGGCGTGGCGGCGACGTCGTGAAGGTCTACCTCGTCCACCGGAGGATCCAGGGGACGACCTACACGACCCTCGCCTCGACGCTCGTCACGGAGACGCTGCTCGACCTGGTGCTCGCGCTCGCGCTCTTCATCTGGGCGCTGACCCTGGGCGTGCTGCCCGGCCTGCACGTGCTGCCGAACGTGGGGGCGATCGACTGGGGCTGGTTGCTCGCGCGCACCGAGACGAGCGCGCTGGTGTTCGCGCTGCTGACGACTGGGGCGATCGTGTTCCTGTGGTGGGCCCAGCGGCACGTCGAGAACTTCAAGCAGCGGGTCGGCCGGGGCTTCTGGATCCTCCGCGACCGGCGGCGCTACGTGCGCGAGGTGGCGAGCTGGCAGCTCTTGAGCTGGGTGCTGCGGATCGCGTCGCTCTACTTCTTCCTCGAGGCCTTTCACGTCCACGCGTCGATTCACAACGCGCTGCTGGCCCAGGTGGCGGACAGCATCTCGACCCTGCTGCCCTTCTCGCCCGGCGGGGTCGGGACGAAGCAGGGGTTCCTCGTCTACGTGCTCAAGGGTCAGGCGGCGACGTCGCAGCTGCTCGCCTTCAGCGTCGGCCAGTACGTCGCGGTCACGCTCTTCAACGTGGTGATCGGGGCGATCGCGATCTTCGCGATGCTGAGGACGCTGCGGCTACGCGAGATCCTCGGCCGCGCCAAGGCCGCGGAGTCGGAGCAAACGAGCTAGGACTTCGGCACCGCTGACGTCGCGGCTAGTGGCGGAAGCGTCGCAGGAACCGCAGCTGGCGTTCGAGAGCGGGCGCGTCGTCCGGGCGGCGGGCGACCGCGACCATGAACGATGCGGCGACCCACGAAGCGTAGACCGGGAGCGCATGATCAAGGAGTTCCTCGTCGTAGTCTCCATATGCGGCGGTGGCGATCCGGGCTTCCGGATCCGAATCGCCCGAGCGGTCGCTGAGGACTAGGGCGGCGAGGTCGTACTCACGCGGCCCGCGGCAGGCCGTCTCGAGGTCGTGCCAGATCGGCGCGGCAGCGGTCTGGATGCAGTTGAAGAGGTGGGCGTCTCCGTGTAGCGCTTGCCCCTCCGGGAGCTTACGCGAGGCGAGTTCGCAGAGTAGTTCGACGTCGTCCGACGGCGGAAACGGCTGGAGCATCGCTCGCACCTCTTCTGCGCGGCCTGCACGAGGCAGTTCGCCGTCGTAGTCGGCGAGCGAATCGTGGATCGTGTGTAGCCCTCGGCCGGCTGCAGTCGCGTCGAGATCGCCGGCCTGCGCGAGGTACTGCCAGAAGACGACCGTATGTCCGTCGTGGCGGTGTGGGCCAGGCGGAAGCAGGTCACTTGGCCGGACGACCGGTGCGCCCGCGCGAGCCGCGTGACGGGCGACGGCAAGTTCCCGTTCGACGTCGTCCGGATCGACACCGGGAGCGCCGCTGGTTACGCGTGCGATCACTGGCAACGGCCGCAGGTGCACGAGCACGTGCCACGCCTCGCGCAACACGACCGGCTTCTCGCAGCGCACGCCGTGGGCCTCAGCGACCGCGATCGCAGCGTCCACGGCACTCATGGCGAGGAGCGTAGACCGACGTTCGGGACTCCTCGGCGGGGACCCGTGCTTCTAGGCCGCCGAGTCAGAGCAGTCAGCTAGTTCGGCGGAGAGCCGAGTCGGCTCGGCCCGAGTGCGGGAATGAAGCTCGAAGCAGGATGCGGCCGGGTCTGGGCCAGTGATGCGCGAATGTCACTTGACGCAGCGGGTACAAATGGCCCATCCCACGAGTTACAGCGGGTGCACGGCGGCGTCTGGACTCTGTGTGGGGACGAAGTTTCCCCGGCGTCCTCCGCGAACTCGCTGGCACTCGTTTAACCGCACTGAGCGGGTCGCGCTCGTCTTGTCGCGGGCTTCTAGCCGTCGGGCTCTGGGCAACCGTGATCACGATCCTCTTGCTGAGTTAAGCCCGGTGGCGTGGGCCAGCGTGCTGCTCACCGATCCCGGAGTAGTTCGGCACGACGGTGGGTGGCGGCACGACCCGCCGCCGGAGCCGGGCTTTGCCCGGCGGGAGGCTCACCACGATAGAAACGGGAGGAAGCGAGACTTCAGCCGCCGGCTCGTGAAACGCCGTCATCAAGCCTCCGCCCGCAAGGAGGGGGCTCACGGGGGAACCAGGGGTTCCCCAGGTGCTACTAGGCCGACTCTTCGGCGAGCTCGGGCTCGTCGTCGGCACCGGCGCTCGTCACGAGCGTCGGCTTGAGGCCCTTCTCGATCGTCTCCTTCGTGATCGCGCACTTGACCACGTCCTTGCGCGACGGGAGCTCGAACATCACGTCGAGCAGAGCCCCTTCGATGATCGAGCGCAGCCCCCGTGCCCCAGTCTCGCGCGCCAGCGCCTTGTCCGCGATCTCCCACAGAGCCTCGTCCGTGAAGACGAGCTCGATCGAGTCGTAGGCGAAGAAGCGCTGGTACTGCTTGGTCAACGCGTTCTTCGGCTCTGTGAGTATCTGGACGAGGTCTTCCCGCTGCAGCTGGTGCACCGCCGAGACGACCGGCAGGCGCCCGATGAACTCGGGAATCAGCCCGTACGCCAGAAGATCCTCGGGCATCACCTGCGACAGCATCTCGGAGGACTCGAACGAATTCTTGGAGCGGATCTCCGCGCCGAACCCGACCGCGTGCTTCCCGATCCGCTTGCCGATGATCTTCTCCAGATCGGCGAAGGCACCGCCGCAGATGAAGAGGATGTTCGTCGTGTCGATCGAGAGGAACTCCTGGTGCGGGTGCTTGCGACCGCCCTGCGGCGGCACCGAGGCGACCGTCCCTTCGAGGATCTTCAAAAGCGCCTGCTGCACGCCCTCGCCTGACACGTCGCGCGTGATGGACGGGTTGTCCGCCTTGCGCGCGATCTTGTCGACCTCGTCGATGTAGATGATCCCGGTCTCGGCCTTCTTGATGTCGAAGTCGGCCGCCTGGATCAGCTTCAGCAGGATGTTCTCGACGTCCTCGCCGACGTAGCCGGCCTCGGT
>JBKPAM010000049.1:0-7591 GCA_046726435.1 Actinomycetota bacterium | reverse complement strand
TGCCGCCGCTCGCCGTGCTCTGGCTGGTCCCAGACGACTAACGTGACCGAGTTGACGCAGGCGACCGATTTGGGGGCCGTCCCCGTCGAGGGCGGGCGGACGCGCTTCCGCGTCTGGGCCCCGAACGCGCAGCGTGTCTCGTCGCTTGGGCACGCGCTCGAGCGCGGCGAGGATGGCGTGTGGGAAGGTGACTTCGAAGCGTCTGCCGGGACCGACTACGTCTACGACGTCGACGGCCATCAGTGGCCCGACCCGTGCTCGCGCTTCCAGCCTGACGGCGTCCGGGGCCCCTCGCGCGTGGTCGACTCGGGCACCTTCCCGTGGAGCGACGAGGGCTGGGCCGGGGTGACCCTGGAGGAGCTCGTGATCTACGAGCTCCACGTCGGCACCTTCAGCCAGGAGGGGACCTTCGACGGCGTGATCCCCTACCTCGGCGAGCTGCGGGAGCTCGGCGTCACAGCGATCGAGCTGATGCCGGTCGCGACCTTCCCGGGGAACCGCGGCTGGGGCTACGACGGGCTCTACACCTACGCGCCGCACGCGGCCTACGGCGGCCCGCAAGGTCTCGTGCGCCTCGTCGACGCCGCCCACGCGGCCGGGCTCGGCGTGATCCTCGACGTCGTCTACAACCACGTCGGCCCGGGCGCCGAGGCGCTTGCGGCGTTCGGACCGTACTTCACCGACCGGCACGAGACCTTCTGGGGCGAGGCGATCGACTACTCGCAGCGTGGCGTGCGCGAGTGGGCGATCCAGAACGCGTGCCTCTGGGTGCACGACTACCACGTCGACGGCCTGCGCCTCGACGCCGTGCACGCCGTCTTCGACGACTCGCCTCGGCACGTCCTGGCCGAGCTCGCCGAGCGCGTCCGCGAGGAGAATCCGCGCACGCTCGTGATCTCCGAGATGGGGCTCGACGACTACCGGCCGCTCGAGGAGTGGGGCCACGACGCGCAGTGGTCGGACGGCTTCCACCATCAGCTCCACGTCCTGCTCACGGGCGAGCGCGACGGCTACTACGAGCGCTTCGGCTCGCTGCGCGGCCTGGCCGAGCGCTTCCGGCAGCAGCCCGCCGAGCAGCTCGTCGTCTTCACGCAGAACCACGACCAGGTCGGGAACCGCGCGCTGGGCGACCGGCTGCCGCCGGAGCTGCTGCGTGTCGCCGCCGCGTGCACGCTCTTCGCGCCGCAGACGCCGCTGCTCTTCATGGGGCAGGAGTACGGCGAGCAGCACCCGTTCCAGTTCTTCACCGACCACATCGACCCGGCGATCGCGCAGGCCACGCGCGAGGGTCGTACGCGCGAGTTCGAGCGCTTCGCCGCCTTCTCCGGCGAGGTGCCCGACCCGCAGGCGCCCGAGACCTTCGAGCGCTCGAAGCTCGACCGCTCGCAGCCGGACGCGGAGCTGCTCGAACTCCACCGCGAGCTGCTCGCGACGAGACGGGTGCTCCCCCGCGCGATCGAGGTTGAGATCGACGAGCAGGCGCGCATCCTTCGTGCCCGCCGCGGCGGGGTCGAGCTCGTCGCGGACTTCGCCAACGCCACCGTCGAGCTGCGCCTGTGAGGCAGGTCTGGCCCGGCGCGCCGTTTCCCCTCGGCGCGATCTGGGACGGGGAGGGGACGAACTTCTCGCTCTTCAGCGAGCACGCGGAGCGCGTGGAGCTCTGCCTCTTCGACGACAGCGGCGGTGCCGAGGAGCGCGTCGAGCTCCCCGAGCGCACCGCCTTCAACTGGCACGGCTACCTCCCCGGGATCGGCCCCGGTCAGCGCTACGGCTACCGCGTCCACGGGCACTACCGGCCAGCCGAGGGACACCGCTTCAATGCCGCCAAGCTGCTGATCGACCCCTACGCGAAGGCGATCGAAGGCCCGGTCGACTGGTCGGCAGCGCACGTCTTCCCGTACGTGATGGACGGCGGCGAGGACGCCGACCTTCGGGCCGACGGCCAGGACGACGCGGCCGCGATCCCGAAGTGCATCGTCGTCGATCCGGCCTTCGACTGGGAGGACGACCGCCCGCCGAACACGCCGTGGAACGCGACGGTCATCTACGAGGTTCACGTCAAGGGCTTCACGAAGCGCCACCCGCCGCTGCGGGAGGACCTTCGCGGCACCTACGCGGGCCTTGCCAGCGACGAGGCCATCGAGCACCTCCGCTCGCTCGGCGTGACCGCCGTGGAGCTCCTGCCCGTCCATCACGTCGTCGACGAGAGCTTCCTCGTGGAGCGAGGGCTGACGAACTACTGGGGCTACAGCTCGATCGGCTTCCTCGCCCCGCACGCGCTCTACTCGGCGAGCGGAATCGGCGGCGAGCAGGTGCGCGAGTTCAAGGGGATGGTGAAGGCGCTGCACCGCGCCGGGATCGAGGTGATCCTCGACGTCGTCTACAACCACACCGCCGAGGGGAACCACCTCGGCCCGATGCTCGCGTTCAAGGGTGTCGACAACCTCTCGTACTACCGGCTCTCGCCCGAGGACCTGCGCCACTACGTCGACTTCACCGGGACCGGCAACTCGCTCAACCCGGTGCACCCGAGCGTCCTCCGGCTGATCATGGACTCGCTGCGCTACTGGGCGGTGGACTGCCGGGTCGACGGCTTCCGCTTCGACCTCGCGGCCGCGCTCGCGCGCGAGTTCTGGGACGTCAACCGCCTGTCCGCGTTCTTCGACGTCATCCACCAGGACCCGGTGCTCTCGCAGGCGAAGCTGATCGCCGAGCCCTGGGACGTGGGCCCCGGCGGCTACCAGGTGGGCAACTTCCCCGTCCTCTGGACGGAGTGGAACGGCGAATATCGCGACACCGTGCGGGACTTCTGGCGCGGCGCGACGAACGGCGTGGGCACGTTCGCCGGGCGGATCAGCGGCTCGAGCGACCTCTACGCGGAGGACGGCCGCCGCCCGGGCGCGTCGATCAACTTCGTGACCGCCCACGACGGCTTCACGCTCGCCGACCTCGTCTCGTACAACGGAAAGCACAACGAGGCGAACCTCGAGGACAACCGCGACGGCACCGACGACAACCGCTCCTGGAACTGCGGGGCGGAGGGGCCCACCGACGACCCGGAGGTGCTCGCGCTGCGGCGGCGCCAGCAGCGGAACTTCCTCGCGACGCTGCTCCTTTCGCAGGGCGTGCCGATGCTGCTCGGCGGCGACGAGCTCGGGCGGACGCAGCGCGGCAACAACAACGCCTGGTGCCAGGACAACGAGCTCTCCTGGTTCGACTGGGAGCTCGACGACGACCAGCGCGAGCTGCTCGAGTTCACCCGCCGGCTGATCTTCATGCGGCGCCACCATCCCGTCTTCCGCCGCCGCTACTTCCTGCAGGGGACGAGCGTGGCCGGCTCCGGCCTGCCCGACGTCTGGTGGTTCCGGCCGGACGGCAGGCGCATGACGCGGCGAGACTGGGAGGATTCGGAGCGGCGCACGCTCGGGGTGTTCCTGAACGGCGACGAGCTGCGCGAGACGACCGCCCGCGGCGAGCCGATCGGGGACGAGTCGTTCCTGCTGCTCTTCAACGCGCACTACGAGCCGGTGACCTACGCGCTGCCTGCTCGGCGCTTCGGGGCGCGCTGGAAGCTCGAGCTCTCGACTGCCGACCCGCACGCGGCGGAGCGCTCGTTCGCGGCGCGCGAGCAGGTCGAGGTCGAGGCCCGCTCGTTGCTCGTCCTGCGCCGCGGCTGGTGATCTTCCGGGCGCTCTACCGCCTGCAGCTCGGCCCCGGCTTCGGCTTCGCGGAGGCCCGCGCGCTCGTGCCCTACCTGCGGGCGCTCGGGGTGAGCCACCTCTACCTCTCGCCCGTGCTGCAGGCCCGGGCCGGCTCGACGCACGGCTACGACGTGATCGACCCGACCCGCGTCTCCGTCGATCTCGGGGGCGAGGAGGAGCTGCGCGCGCTCTGCTGCGAGGCGCCGGGGGTCGTGCTCGACATCGTCCCGAACCACATGGCGCTCGACGACACAAACCCGTTCTGGGCGGACGAGGAGCTGCGCGCGCGGTTCTTCGACCTCGACCCCGAGACGGACCGGCACCGGCGCTTCTTCACGATCGACGACCTCGCAGGTGTGCGCGTCGAGGACCCGCAGGTGTTCGAGGTGACGCACCGGAAGGTGCTCGAGCTCGTGCGCGAGGGCTTGCTCGACGGCGTGCGCGTCGACCACCCCGACGGCCTCGCGAACCCGCGCGAGTACCTCGAGCGGCTGCGGGAAGCCGGGGTGGAGCGCGTCTGGGTGGAGAAGATCCTCGAGCCCGGCGAGGAGCTGCGCGACTGGCCCGTCGAGGGGACGACCGGCTACGAGTTCCTGAACGAGGTGCTCGGCCTGTTCGTCGATCCCGCCGCCGAGGAGACGCTGACAGCGCTCTACCGCGGAGTGAGCGGCGAGGACCGCTCCTTCGCCGAGGTGGCCGCGGAGTCGAAGCTCGAGCAGGCGCGCACCGATCTGGCGCCGGAGGTCGAGCGGCTCCGGCGCCTGCTCGACCTCGGGTCAGAGCTCGAGCGTGCGGTGGCGTCGTTGCACGTCTACCGCACCTACGTCGAGCCGGCCACCGGACGCGTCGAGCCGCAGGACCGGATGGAGGTCGCGCGCGCCGAGCTTTCGGAGCGGCTCGCGCGAGTGCTGCTGCTGGAAGAGCGGGGTCACGACGAGCTCGTCGCGCGCTTCCAGCAGACGACCGGCGCTGTGACGGCGAAGGGCGTCGAGGACACGGCCTTCTACCGCTACGGCCGCCTGCTCGCGCTGAACGACGTCGGCGGCGACCCGGGCCGGTTCGGGCTCTCGCTCGAGGCCTTCCACGAGCGGAACGCGAGGCGGCGGCCGAACGCACTGCTCACGACCTTCACGCACGACACGAAACGCTCGGCTGACGTGCGCGCCCGGCTCGCGGCGCTCACGTGGATCCCCTCTGAGTGGTCGCAGCTCGTCCGCTCGCTCGGCATTCCAAGCGGCCACACCGCCAAAGCCGGCGCAGCCTCTGACACGGCATCGCAAGCGATGCCGTGGGGCGAAGACGAGTACCACGTCCTCCAGACGGTCGTCGGCGCGTGGCCGCTCGAGCCGGAGCGCCTCGACGCCTACGTCGAGAAGGCGCTCCGCGAGGGCAAGCGCACCTCGAGCTGGAGCGACCCCGACGAGCAAGCCGAGCGGCGCGTGAAGGAGTACGGCCGCCGCTTGCTGGCGAGCCCGGAGGTGGAGCGGTTCGTCGACCGCCTGCGCCCGCTCGGCCGGCGGATCGCGCTCGGTCAGCTGCTCCTCAAGCTGACGAGCCCGGGCGTCCCCGATCTCTACCAGGGAGACGAGCTCGAAGCGCTCGCGCTGGTCGATCCGGACAACCGCCGGCCGGTCGACTGGCCGAGGCGCGAGCAATTGCTCGAGGAGCTCCGTCGCGGAACGCAGCCGACGGCGGAGACCGAGAAGCTCTACGTGGCCTGCAAGGCGCTCGAGCTTCGGGCCGCCCGGCCTCAGGCGTTCGCCGGCAGCTACGAGCCGCTCGACTTCGGCCCCGACGCCTGCGGGTTCGTTCGCGGCGGCGAGGTGCTCGTCACGGTGGCGGTCCGAGACGCCGCGCCGCCCGACCCGGGCAGTGGGTGGCGCGACGTTCTCGGCGCAGAGCTCGGCGTCGGGCTCTTCATCAGTGGACCGGGTACGGGTGGTGCGAGTAGGCGTCGAGGCGTGCGTGGGCGGCGCGCATCCCGCGCATGAAGGTGAGCGGTGCGAGGCCGCTGGGCGTCTTCCGAGGCGAGGTCGCTCCGCCGGCGATCCGGTTCCCCCGCCGCAGCTTGTGGAGGACGGCGTAGGTCGGGTTCAGCAGCCGCTGCACGTAGAGGCGCGGCGAGTTCGCGATCAGGAACCGCCGCAGGTTGGGCTCGTTCCAGATCTCCCACATTCGCAGCCACGGGTACCGCTTCGCCACTGCGAGCGCGAAGGCCGGCAGCGAGTACTTGCTCCTCGGCAGGCCGTTCGGGCCGCGGCCGTCGTTCGCCCACGCCGGAGTGCCGTAGAGCGTCACGAGCACGGTGATCCGGTGGGCGCGCAGGCCGCGCATGACGGCGTCGGTGGGCGCCGTAGCGGATGTACGGCGAAGCTGACGAGGTCGCCGGGATGACCATTGCTACGAGGGCGGCGGCGAGCGCCGCGAGCAAGCCGAGCTTCATCTCGAAAGACCCCTGACCGGCTGCGTGCCTGTCCTTCCTTCGACGGGGCGGTCCCGACCGCCGTTAGTGAGGGTCCTGTTAGGAACAAGCAGCTGTGTCGTACAACTTCTGTAAAATGCAGATATCGGTCGCCGTGAGCTGAAACCACTTGCCAACGAGCTTTCCCGTTGCTGGCGGGAGCTCGGGACGATCCTCGCCAGCCGCCGCCTGCACGCGTCGCTCCACCCCGAGCTCGGAACGAAGCTGACCCCGAGCAAGCTCCGCACACTTGCGTTGATCGGCGAGGGCGGCGGCCTCCGGATCGGCGAGCTCGCCGCCCGCGTCGGAGTCGACGACACCACGGCGACGCGCATGGTCGACCGGCTCGAAGAGCTCGATCTGGTCGAGCGGCACGGTGCCACGGACGACCGGCGCGCCACCGTCGTCGAGCTGACCGTCGAAGGGAAGGAACTGACCTCGAACGTGGCGGCGCAGCGGCTGCTGTTCTTCTGCGACGTGCTCGAGGCGCTCGAGCCGTCTGAGCGGGCGCAGCTCGTGCAGCTGACGGCGAAGGCCGCGGTCGCACTGCGGGAGCGGAGCGCGGAGCTGGCCCGCCGATGACAGCACTCGCTCCCGCGGAGGAGCGTCGCGAGGAGGCCGCCGAGCGTACGGTGCTCGTCGAGCGCGTCGTCGTCCGTTTCGGCGACGTCGAGGCGGTCGCCGGTATCTCGTTCGACGTCGTGGCCGGCGAGGTCTTCGGGCTGCTCGGCCCGAACGGCGCGGGCAAGACGACGACGATCCGGGTGCTCACGACGCTGCTCCGGCCCGACGAGGGCCGCGCGCTCGTGGCCGGCCACGACGTCGTGCGCGAAGGCCTGGCAGTGCGGCAGTCGATCGGCTACGTGCCGCAGGCGATCTCGATCGACGGCGCGCTCACCGCATACGAGAACCTCGAGTTCTACTCGCGCGCGACCGGCGTGCCGCGCCGCGAGCGGCGCGAGAGAATCGCCGACGCCGTCGAGGCGATGCAGCTCGAGACGTTCCTCGACCGGCTCGGCCGCACGCTGTCCGGCGGGATGCTGCGACGGCTCGAGATCGCGACCGCCCTGCTGCGGGAGCCGCGGGTGCTCTTCCTCGACGAGCCGACGGTCGGCCTCGACCCGACCGCTCGGCGGCTCGTCTGGGAGCGCCTCGAGCACCTGCGCGCCGAGGCAGGGACGACGGTGCTCGTGACCACCCACCAGATGGAGGAGGCCGAGCGGCAGTGCGACCGGATCGCAGTCATGGCCCGCGGCGCGATCGCCGCGCTCGGCTCGCCCGGGGAGCTGCGGCGGCGCTACGGCGTACCGGCACTGGAGGACGTCTTCACCGAGGTGACGGGAGGCAGGCTCGAGGAAGGAGGGAGCTTCAGAGATGTCCGCGCAGGCCGCAGACGCACGCGCCGGCTCGGTTGAGCTCGCTCTGCGCG
>JBKPAM010000048.1:0-7948 GCA_046726435.1 Actinomycetota bacterium | reverse complement strand
ACCGTCCACGCGAGCTCGAGGTTCGTGTGCCCGCGGACCTGCGGCCCCTCGACCTCCCGCGGCCGCCCACGGCTGCGGTAGCGCACCATGAAGAGGACCAAGGTGACGGAGACGAGCAGGAAGATTCCGCCTGTCACGCCGAGGATCAGCCAGTAGACGTCTCGGATGTGCCCCGCGGTCGGGGAGGCCGGCGCGGGGGGTGCGACGCCGCCGTTGCCGGCGAGAGCAGGTCCGGCGGCAACGAGCGCAACGGCAAATGTTGCGATGGCAACGAGGGCGGACCGGCGCAACGCTACGCGTCCGGTTTGGCCGACGACATGGACCGCCTGGCCACCGGAGTCGTCGCACCAGCTGCGTCTGGGTTGGCCCCGGGCACGGGTGGCATTCTAAGAGGGCGTTGGAAAGGACGCGCGTGCAACTTCCGGCTGGGCTGGGCGACCAGTTCGAGGTCTTCCTCAACGGCATCCGCCAAGAGCCCGGGCGCGACTTCCGCCGAGAGGGAGACGAGCTCGTCTTCGAGCGGCGCCTGGCCCGGGAGGGGCGGCTCGGCTTCTGGCGCTGGCTCTCGCTCTTTCTCGGCGTCGCGGGCACGTACCGCCAGAACGACACTGTGGACGTGGTCTACGAGGCCGCCGGCCGCCGCGTCGTGGCGACCGCGCTCCCGCTACGGCTCGAGGCCTAGTCCGCGGGCAGCTCGACCGGGTCGCCGTCGACGAGCACGTGCCGCGGCTTCAGGTCGGAGCCCGACGCCCAGCGCGCGACCGCATGCAGGACGGCGTCGAGCTCCTCCTCGGTGCTCTCCTCGACCCTGACCTCCCAGCTCTCGTTCCCGAGCGGCACGACGTCCGTGCGGGCGAACGGGCAGAGGTCGCGCACGAGTTGGTTGGCGGCGCCCGACGTCGGCACCTCGATACAAATCCTGCGAATTTTCGCTCTCCTCAGCGGCGGAGCCAACAGGGTAGCTCAGGTTCGGGAGAACCCGACCAGTCTGGTGTGGCAGCGGAAGCCGACGGCTCGGTAGAGCGCCCGCGCGGGCCGGGTCACCGAGTACACGATCGCCTCGCGCCCTCCCCCTTCCTGCCAGCGGCGCAGCGCGTAGGCGCAGACGGCGGCGCCGAGGCCGAGGCGGCGAAACTCCGCCCGCGTTCCGACCGGCTCGAGCTCGCCGACGTGGTTGTCGTCGTCCGGCCAGAGCAGCGCGTACGACGCGAAACGCCCGTCCGGCGCCTCGACCACGCAGTCGAGCGACCCGCGGTACGGCCACGTCTGCATCACGTTCGCGTAGCTCTCCTCGGTGACACGCGACGGCGCCCAGACGTCCCGGTGAACGTCGACCCGTGCGGCGAGGTCCTCCGGCTCGACCGTGCGCAGGCGGAACCCTTTCGGGAGCGGCGGGACGGGCGGTGGCTCCACGAGGGTGCGCTCGTAGAAATCCATGGCGTCGTTCGGCCGCGTGAAGCCATGGCGCGCGAGGGCGGCCCTGCGCTCCTCGTCGTCCTCGAAGGCGAACGCCACCCGGGCGCCCGGCTCGTCGAGCAGCTCGTCCAGCAGATGGAGGTGACCGGGATGCACGTCCAGCTCGAGCCGGTTGCGGTCGGTCTGCAGCCACGACCAGGCGACGACGCGGCCCTCGTCCTCCCACAGCCGGATCCGCCACTCGTGCTCACGGCCCGCGTGCTGCCTGAGGCCCCAGGCGATGTCGCCCACGTGCCAGGGCGAGCGCGGCCCTACGAGGCGCCGCACCTCGAGGGCCAGCGCTTGCATGGGGCGCAGGTCGTCGTACCCTCGCCAGGGCCTCGCGCTCACTCGGCTCCTCTCGAGGCTCAGTCCACGAGGGAGAGCACGTCGTCGAGCACGCCGAGGCCCTCGTCGAGCTCCTCGCGCGTGATCGTCAGCGGCGGCGCGATCATGACCACGTTCCAGTGGGTCATCACGTAGAGGCCGCGCTCCATCGCCGCTTTTCCGAGGCTTGCCACCGGCGCGAAGGCCTCGCCCGAGGCGTTGAAGGGAACGAGCGGCTCGCGCGTCTCGCGGTCGCGCACGAGCTCCATGCCCCAGAAGAGCCCCTTGCCGCGCACCTCGCCGATCGACGGGTGGCGCTTCTGCAGCCGCGGCAGCTCCTCGGCGAGCACCTCGCCCATCGCGGCCGAGTTCTCGACGATCCCCTCTTCCTTGAAGGCCTCGATCGACGCGATCGCGGACGCGCACGCGAGCACGTGGCCGCTGTAGGTGAGCCCGCCTGCGAAGTACTTGTCTTGCACCCAGTCCGCGAGCTTCCGGTTGATGATCATCGCGCCGAGCGGGACGTAGCCCGAGTTGATCCCTTTGGCCACGGTCATGATGTCCGGCACGACGTCCCAGTTGTCGACACCGAACCACTTGCCGGTGCGGCCGAAGCCGGCCATCACCTCGTCGCAGATGAGCAGGATCCCGTGCCGGTCGCAGACCTCGCGGATCGACTGCAGGTAGCCGTCGGGCGGGACGATGATCCCGTTCGTCCCGACGATCGTCTCCATGATCACGGCGGCGACGTTCTGCGCGCCCTCGTACTGGAGGATCTCCTCGAGGTGCGGCGCGCCGGTGCAGACCGGGCAAGGGTCGGGGTGGCCCGCGGGGCACCGATACGTGTAGGGGTCGAGCATCCGCACGACGCCCGGGATCCCCGGCTCGGCGGGCCAGCGCCGCGGGTCGCCGGTGAGCGTGATCGCGCCGCCCGTGGCGCCGTGGTAGGAGCGGTAGCGGGCGACGATCTTGTGCCGCCCCGTGTACCAGCGGGCGAGCTTGATCGCGTTTTCGTTCGCCTCGGCGCCGCCGTTGGTGAAGAAGGACATCGTCAGGTCGCCCGGTGTCACCTCCGCGATCAGGCGGGCGAGCTCGGAGCGCGCCTCGTGCGCCATCGGCGGGCCGATCGTCGTGAGCTTGTCGGCCTGCTCCTTGATGGCGGCGACCACTTTCGGGTGCTGGTAGCCGATCGAGACGTTGATCAGCTGTGAGGCGAAGTCGAGGTAGCGGTTGCCGTCGTGGTCCCAGAAGTACCTCCCCTCGCCGCCCGCGACCGGCAGCGGTGCGATCTGGTCCTGCACCGACCAGGAGTGGAGGACGTACTGCTTGTCGAGCTCCTGGATCCGCTTGGCGTCTAGGCCTGCTTCGACGGCCACGCTGCGATCCTAGCGCGGTCGACCGCGAAGATAGGTGGCCTGTCGCCGAAACATGGGCAACTCGACCGATGTCGGTGTGCGGCTCTGCTCGTAGCTTCAAGAGCGTGAGCCTTCAGGCGTACATGATCCAGCAGGAGCTCGACCGCAGAGCCGAGCTCGTCAGTCGAGCGGACGGAGGCCGGTTGGCGACGAAGGTGGTACGGCGCCGGCGCAGGTCCGGGGCGCGGTTGCGTGCCTTGACCGTTCGACTCCCGCGGCCCCGTCTCAGGAGCACGCTCGAGCCGGAAACCTAGCCCCGCGCCTGGCGCGGGCTTGCGGCGTCCGCGGGCGAGGCGCAGGATGGTCTCGTGACCGTTGTTGCAACGACCGCGCTTCTCGAGCGGGACGAGTTTCTCCAACGTCTCCGTCAGACCCTCGGAGAGGTCGACGACGGGCACGGGCGGCTCGTCCTCGTGGCCGCCGAGGCGGGTGGCGGGAAGACCGCACTCGTACAGGCGTTTGTCGACGATCTGCCGCGCCGGGCCCGGGTGCTCGGAGGTGCGTGCGACGCCCTCTTCACTCCCCGGCCGTTCGCGCCGCTCGCCGACGTCGCGGCGGAGACGGGCGGCACGGTCGCGGAGCTGATCGGGCGCGACGCACGGCCTTACGAGGTGCTCGATGCCTTGATCGACGAGCTACGCCGAGAGCCCGCCGTGCTCGTGCTGGAGGATCTGCACTGGGCCGACGAGGCGACGCTCGACGTCCTTCGGCTGCTCGGACGCCGCATCGAGGGGACACGCGCTCTCGTGCTCGCGACGTTTCGCGACGACGAGTTGCAGGCGACACATCCGCTGCGGATCGTGATCGGTGGGCTCGCGGCCGCCTCCGGAGTCGAGCGGCTTCACCTGCCGAGGCTGACTGTGGACGCCGTGCGGGAGCTCGCCACCACGCACGACGTCGATCCCGAGCAGCTGTTCGAGCGAACCGGAGGCAACCCGTTCTTCGTCACCGAGGTCCTCGCCGCCGGCGGGCCGGAGGTTCCGGCAACCGTGCGCGATGCGGTGCTCGCACGGGCCTCCCGGCTCGGTCCCGAGGCGCGCCGGGTGCTCGACGCCGTCTCGGTGGTGCCGCCGCGGGCCGAGCTCGAGCTGCTCGAGGCATTGGCCGGAGCGGACATCCGGCATCTGGACGACTGCCTCGCCTCCGGGATCCTGGTGGCAGAGGGCCGCGGAGTGGCCTTCCGGCACGAGCTGGCGCGGATCGCGATCGAGGAGTCGATCAGCCCGCTCGAGCGAGTCGCTCTCCATCGCGCCGTTCTCCGGACACTCCGGGCAGCAGGTGCGGACACCGCGCGCCTCGCTCACCACGCTGATGCGGCGGGCGACGTGGAAGCCGTACTCGAGTTCGCGCCCGCCGCTGCCGCGCGTGCCGCAGCGGCCGGCGCACACCGGGAGGCAATCGGCCAATACGAGCGGACGCTTCGCTGCGGCGAGCGGCTCGCCCCGGAGTATCGCGCCGAGCTGCTCGAGCTTGGAGGCCACGAGTGCTATCTCGTCGACCGCTTCGACGAGGGCGTGCGCTGGCTCGAGTCGGCGATCGAGATTCACCGCGCTTCGGGCGACCGCTTGCGGGAAGGCGATGCGCTCCGCCGGCTGTCGTCCGTTCAGCGCTGCGGCGCGCTCGCCGGGGAGGCTCAGAAGACCGGGCACCGGGCCGTCGAGCTGCTCGAGGGCTGCCCTCCTGGGCGTGAGCTAGCGGCGGCCTACGGGAACCTTGGGATGCTCGCCCTCAACTTGAACGAGCTCGACACGGCCGCGTCGTCGGCGGCGCGCGGGCTCGAGCTCGCCGAGCCGGTCGGCCACACGGAGGTGGTCGTCCACGCCCTGAATACAATCGGAACGGCGGAGCTGTACGAGGGACGAGCCGAGGGACGCGAGAAGCTCGAGCGCAGTCTCCAGATGGCCCAGGAGGAGGGGCTCGAGGAGCACATCGGTCGGGCGTACATTCACCTTGCCGACGTCGCCCAGCGGAATCGCGACTACGAGCTCGCGGACACCTACATCGGCCCCGGAACCGAGTACTGCAGCGAGCGGGGGCTCGATCTCTGGCTCCGCTACATGCACGTCTACCGCGTCCGAACGGAGCTCGATCGTGGCCGCTGGACCGAGGCTGTCTGTGGCATTCCGCCGAGCTTGGTGAACCCGGGGACGCCGCTGCCGCGCATCGCCGCCCTCGTCGTGCTCGGGCTCGTGCGGGCCCGTCGTGGAGATCCCGATCAGTGGCCCGCGCTGGACGAGGCGGCCGAGCTCGCCGCGGCGTCGGGAGAGCTGCAGTGGGTCGCGCCGGTCGCCACCGCGCGGGCGGAAGCCCGGTGGCTGGCCGGCAAGCCTGGCGCCGTCGCTGCCGAGACCGAGGATGCGCTCAGCCGCGCTGTCCAGGGTCGCGCGCCCTGGTGGGCCGGCGAGCTGGCGTGCTGGCGCCGGCGTGCCGGCGTCGAGGAAGACCCTCCGCAGGTCGCTGCGGAGCCCTGGAAGCTCCAGCTCGCGGGAGACTGGGAGCGCGCAGCCGACCGCTGGTCGGGGCTCGGCTGTCCGTACGAGGCAGCGCTCGCGCGCGCCGACTCCGAGGACGAGGAGGCTCTTCGCCTCGCACTGGACGACCTGACCATTCTCGGCGCGAGGCCGGCGGCCGCTTTCGTCACGCGCCGCCTCCGCGAGCTCGGAGCGCGAGGGCTCCCGCGCGGCCCTCGCTCTGCGACGCGCGCGAATCCCGCCGGTCTCACCGCCCGCGAGCTCGAGGTCCTGCGGCTCGTCTCGGAGGGCCTCCGCAACTCGGACATCGCGGGGCGGCTCTTCGTTTCGGTGCGAACGGTCGACCACCATGTCGCCTCGATCCGGGGCAAGCTCGACGCTCGCACCCGCGGCGAGGCCGTGAGCGCGGCGCACCGGATCGGCCTGCTCGAAGACCGGTAACGGGCGACCGCGAAACTAGGCAATTACGCCGATTCCCCGGCGGTAACCCGAGCCTAGCCTCGTGATGACCCCGAAGGGAGGCGAATGAAGACGTACGTCGTGCTGCGTCGCGGCGGCTGGCGGACGGCAATCGAGCTGCAGAAGGCGGCTGAACGCGCGGCCACCGAGGGCGACCCACTGCTGGAGGAGGCCCGCTGGATCTGCAGCTACGTGCTCAGCGAGCTCGACGGCTCCGTCGGCAGCGTGTGCGTCTACGAGGCGACGAGCCCGGAGGCGATCCGGGTCCACGCCGAGCGGGACGGCCTGCCGGTGGACGAGATCGTCGCCGTAGCCGACACGGTCGTCGTTCGCCCGGATCCGGTCGGGGCCAGTGAACTGATCGAAGGAGGAACGAGATGATCCGCATCAGTCGTCTCCGGCTCGCGCTGGCGGCCGCCGTCGCTGTCGCGGCCGCGGTGCCGACGCTGGTCGGGATGGCATCGGCATGCAGCGAGCACTCGGTTACCGCAGTCACGAAGCCGGCGACCGGGCGATTCCACGACCTGTCCAAGGCCAAGGCGGCCGGCTACAGCCTGCTCACGGACGCGGCCGGGATCGCGTGCATCGACAACCAGCCGGTCGGCGGCATGGGCGTCCACTACGTCAAGAGCGCCTTGGTTGGTGACACAGAGCTCGACCCGGCGAATCCCGAGGCGCTCGTGTACGCGCCGAATGCCGCCGGGCAGCTGAAGCTCGCCGCGCTCGAGTACATCGTGTTCAAGGCGGCGTGGGAGGACGCCGGCAACACCAGCCCGCCGACGATGTTCGGGGAGGAGTTCAACCTGACGCCGAGCCCGAATCGCTTCGGCCTGCCGGCGTTCTACTCGCTGCACGCGTGGGTCTGGGAGCCCAACTCCAGCGGGCTCTTGCAACCGTGGAATCCGCGCGTACACTGCTGACTTTCGTCGAGCGAAGGCGGCTCTGGAGTAGCCGCCTTCGTCTCTGGATCGGAGGGGCACGATCGAGGCTTCGAGGGAGCCGACCGGTTACACGAGGCGCAGCCTGCACCGGCGTTTGCGCCGGCGACCGATGCGGTCCGGGACGCGCTCAGAGACCTCGGTGCGAAGGGCGGGCCGCTGGACGCGAACGACGACTTGAGCCAGGGGCCGGTCCTGCTGATCACCGACCCGTCGCTGAGCCTGAACAACCCGAACAACCCGACCCACACGGCCGGGACGACCTTCTTCGGCCAGTTCGTCGACCACGACATCACATTCGACGTGGCCTCGACCCTCGGCGTCCCGACCGAGCCATCGACCTCGCCGAACTCGCGGACTCCGTCGCTCGATCTCGACTCGGTCTACGGCCAGGGCCCGGTGGCGAGCTCGCAGCTGTACGACCCCTTGGACACGGCGAAGCTGCGGATCGAGTCGGGCGGGCTGTTCGAAGACCTTGCCCGGTCGGGCGACGGCACGGCGATCCTGCCCGACCCGCGCAACGACGAGAACCTGATCATCGCCGGCCTGCAGTGCGCGTTCATCTGCTTCCACAACAACGCGGTCGACTGGGCGCGGGCGCACGGCCATGACGGACCGGGTGCGTTCGCGGAGGCGCGCCGCCTGACGACGTGGCACTACCACTGGGTCGTGCTGCATCAGTTCCTGCCTCAGATCGTCGGCCAGGCACTCGTCGCCGAGGTGCTCCGCAGGGGCGGCAGGTTCTACAAGCCGAAGGAGGGCGAGGCATTCATGCCGGTCGAGTTCCAGGCGGCTGCGTACCGCTTCGGGCACAGCATGGTGCGGCCCTCGTACCGCGCCAACCTCGCGGGCGACGACGGCGGTCCATTCTTCGCGATGATCT
>JBKPAM010000047.1:0-33451 GCA_046726435.1 Actinomycetota bacterium | reverse complement strand
CCACCGCCGCCCGACGCGAACGCGAGCACGAGCCCGATCACGAGATCCTCCGCGACGAGGATCGCGAGCACGAGGTCGGTCTCGTCGTCGGCGAGGCGGCGGAAGTCGATCAGGCCCTTGACGGTGACCGCGCTCGACGAGACGTACACGGCAGCGGCGAGGATGAGCCCCGCGAGGCTGAAGCCAAACGCCGCCACGCCCACGAGCAGGCCGAGCGCGCCGTTCACCACCAGGTCGATCCCACCGCCGAAGAGGGCGAGCCACCGGCTGCGCGCGATCCTCCCGATCGTGAACTCGAGCCCGAGGAAGAAGAGCAGGAACACGAGCCCGATCTCCGCGACGAAGTCGGTCACCTCGGAAGGCTCGATGATGCTCAGCGCCTTGGGCTCGTGTGGGCCCAGCAGCAGCCCGGCGAGCAGATAGGCGGGAATCGCGGAGAGCCCGACCCGGCCGGCCACGAGACCGAGCCCCGCGAGCAGGGCCACCGTGACCGAAAGCTGTGCGAGCGTCACCCGAGCCGATCGTACCCACCCTCCGGGTGAGCCCTTCGCGGGGCGACTTAGACGATCTGCTCGATACCCTCGTGGGCGAGCTCGATGGTCTCGATCGCGACGGCGTTGCCGAGCGCGCGGAAACTCGGGCCCACCCACCTGGCGGGCCAGGCCTCGTAGACCGCCCAGCGGACCTTGTCGCGCCTCAGCTCGTCCAGCAGGATGATGGCGAGGTTCCGGCGGTCGAGGTTGCCCTCGGCGACGGCGCGCCACCACTGGAAGAGCCTCGGATCACCGGCGAAGCCGTGGCGCAGGACGACCCGGCCGTACTCGACGCGCCCGGGCAGCTGGCGAGCCCGGCCCAAGTCGCCGCCCGCGCGGTATGCGATCGTCTCGATTCGGCCCTCGGGCAAGTCGACCTCGCTGAAGCGGGCCACCTCGGCGCCCTCGATCTCGACGCGGAAGTTGAAATTGAGGTACGGGTCGTTACGGGCGGCGATGGGCATCGGGGGGCACCTCCAGGTAGGGGAAGTCGCTGTAGGCGTCGAGGTCGTGGCGAATCGTGCGCGAGCGGCGCGCGCCTTCGTCGGTGCGCCAGGTGATCCTCGCCTCGAGGCGGGTCGGCTCCTCGCGGGCGAAGTAGAGCGCGGAGCGGTCGAGGAAGATGGGGATGCGCCGGTGCGGACCGAGGAACTCGAGCTGCCGGAAGACGCGCAGCCGGTCGATCCTCCGCTCGCCGCCCAGGCCGCGGAGCCGCTCGTCGAAGCGCACGCGCACCCCGTGGGCGGGCCGCGAGCCGGCGTTCTCGAGCACGAGGAAGAGCAGGCCGTCGGCGAACTCGACGTCCAGGATCACGTCGGCCTCGTCCACGCGGGCTACCGGCGGAGCCACTCGTCGAGCGGGACGCGGGCGGAGAGCACGTCGAAGTCGCCGTTGTCGCGAAGCGACTCGGCGGCGTCTTCGAGGGCCTTCGCGGCGACCCAGGTCAGCGCGCCGCCCACGCTCACGCGCTGGGCACCCGCGTCGGCGACCTGCGCGAACGTGAGCCCGGGCAGGGCGAGCACGTTCACCGGCTTGCCGACCGCTTCGCAGACTGTTCGGATCTCCTCGACCGTCCTCAGGCCGGGCGCGTAGAGGACGTCCGCGCCGGCCGCTTCGTAGGCCTGCAGGCGCGCGATCGTGTCGTCCAGGTCCGGGTTGCCGCGGATGTGGTTCTCGGCGCGGCCGGTGAGGACAAACGGGAAATCGAATGAGCGCGCCGCCTCGACGGCCGCCGCCACGCGCTCAACGGCGCGGCCGAGCTCGTAGAGCGTCCCGTCGGGGTCGTAGTCTTCGATTGACCCGCCGACCGCGCCGGCCTCGGCTGCACGGGTGACCGCGCGAGCCGCATCCTCCGGCGCAGGCCCGTAGCCGTTCTCGAGGTCGACCGAGACCGGCAGCGAGCTCGCCGCGTCCACCGCCGCGACGTGCGCGGCGACCTCGTCGAGCGTGGCGGCCCCGTCGAGCCGGCCGAGCGTGAAGGCGAATCCCGAGCTCGTCGTGGCGAGCGCGCGAAAGCCGAGCGCCTCGAGCACACGCGCCGAGCCCGCGTCCCACGGGTTGGGGATGACGAAGGGCTCACCCTCATGCAGAGCCGTGAAGGCCGCCGCCTTCTCCTGCTGCCTGCTCATCGCCGAGCCCTACCTTGCCATGCCCGGCGCGCGTGCGGAGCAGCACGAGGTAGAGCACGGCTGCCACGCCGATCATCGCGGCCCACGCGGCCGAGGCGGAGGGCTGGAGCACGTCCGGGATCTGCCAGTCCGTCCAGCCGCGCTTGACGACCTGCTCGGTCCAGAGGTCGTTCGCCATGTTGGTCAGCGCGTACACGAGCATCAGCGCGAGGTACGCCGCCGTCGCCGCGCGGAGCCGAGGCCGGCGGATCGTCCCGGTCAGCCGTGAGAGCAGCAGCGCGCTGACGGCGAGCAGGAAGCCGTCGAGGCCGTGGTGGTGGCCGTGATGGACGGCCGCGTGGAGGAAACCCGTCCCGTGCTCCGGCTTGATCGCGCCGGTCTGGAAGATCCACCCGAGCAGCGGCACGCCGTCGAGGAAGAAGCCGAGCTCGGCCGCGATGTAGGGGGCGCTCGCAAAGAGCAGCACGGCCGCCACGACCACGCGCGCGCGGTCGCCGGCACGGCTCGTCCGCCTCGGCTCCTCCCGGCCGCGACGCATCGCCCACGCCGTGAGCGCCACGCTCAGGAGGACGCCGAGGACTTGCGGGAGGTTCGCCCACTTGGCGTCGAGGTCGTTCTCCGTCTGGACACCCGGGATCGCGACCGTGGCGCAGAGCAGGAACGCGACGACCCCCGCGACCGTGGCGCGTCGGTCGTCGAGGCGGTCGACGACGATCGCCAGCACGGGCGGCGCCGCGACGGCTGCGGAGAAGCTGACGAAGACAAATGCGCGGCTCGCTCCGCCCTCGAGGCCGGAGCCCGTCACCTTCCACAGCTCGCTGGGGGGCAGCCGCCAGTACGTCTCGAAGACGGCCACCGTCGCGAGCCCGAAAAGCAGCCAGACGAGCCCGATCTCCCAAAGGGACTCGAAGCTCCGTGTCGCGTCGTCCGCCACTTGCTCTTCCGCCAGAATCGCACGGCGGGCGGGCGGTTGCCCGCTCCGGTGGCCGCGAGCCCGAGTGCCATGGTCCGTATGCTCCCCGAGTGGCAATCGGGTCACGGCCGTCTCCGTACCTGCGCTCGCGCGATCGCGTCTCGCGACGCCGCGGGCGTCGGCGTGCCGTCCTGGGCGCGCTTGCCGGCGTCGTCGTCGCCTTCGTCGCCCTGGCCGCGGTCGTGTTCCACTGGTCGGGCGTCACGCTGGCCGCCGACTCGACGGCGCTGGCGCGGCTCGAGGTGCAGCACTTCGGCGGGACGGTCGAGAGCGTGCGCGCGTTCGGGCCGGATGGACAGCGGATCCCGCTGGCCGTCCGCGACGGACGCCTGACCCCGCGGACGCTCCTGACCCCGGGCGAGCAGGTCTCGGTGCAGGCGGTCGTCCACCGGCCGAGCTGGCTCGGCTGGGCGCTCGGAGACACACGCCGGGAGCGGCTGACGGTCCGTGCCCCCGTCGCCGGCGTGAGCAAACGCTGGCTCACCGTTCATCCGGGGTCGCCCGTTCGGGTCAGCTTCGACCGCGCCGTGAGCGAGGTCGCCTACGGCAACCCGGGACGCCTGATGCGGCAGAGGCTGGCCGGCACTCACTCGCTGGCGCTCCGGCGGCAGGCCGCCGCCGGCACCGTCGCGGTGGCGGCCGCGCCGCGCCCATGGGAGCGGCTGGGCGCCCCCGTGTCGGTGAGCTGGTTCCCGCCGGCCAGATTGCCGGTGGCTGTTGCGAGGCCCGCGCCGGGATCGCAGATCGCGCCCGCGTCTCCGATCCGGCTGATCTTCTCCAAGCCGGTCTCCGACGCGCTCGGAGACGCGAAGCCGAGGCTCGTCCCGGCCACGCTCGGCAGCTGGAGCCAGCCGGACGACCACACGCTGCTCTTCTCGCCCTCGGGCTTCGGCGCCCGGTTCGACTCCGCCCTGAGGCTCGACCTGCCGCGAACGGTCGCGATCACCACGTCGGCAGGCAATGTCCACGCCGCGCGCCGAATCGGGTGGAGGGTGCCCCCCGGCTCCACCCTACGACTGCACCAGCTGCTCGCGCAGGCCGGCTACCTGCCGCTGACCTGGACCCGGGCGGGCGCCCCGGTCGCGCGCACCCCTCGCGCCGAGGTGCAGGCGGCGGTCAACCCGCCCAAGGGCACGTTCAGGTGGCGCTATCCGAACACGCCGCCCGAGCTCCGCGCCCTCTGGAGCGAGGACAACCCGAACCAGATCACCCGCGGCGCGGTGATGACGTTCCAGGACACGCACGGGCTCGACGTCGACGCGCTGCCGGGCCCGGTCGTCTGGCGCGCGCTGCTGAAGGACGCGATCGCTGGAAAGCACCACGGCGGCGGCTACAGCTACGTCTACGTCCACAGCAGCCTTCCGCAGTCGCTGACGCTCTGGCACAACGGGAGCACGATCCTCAGCTCGCCCGGCAACACCGGCGTCCCGGCGGCCCCGACCCAGCTCGGCACCTTCCCGGTCTTCGAGCACATCGCGGTCGGGACGATGAGCGGCACGAACCCGGACGGGTCGCACTACAACGACCCCGGCATCCGCTACATCAGCTACTTCAACGGCGGTGACGCGATCCACGCCTTCAACCGCGCGTCGTTCGGGACTCCCCAGAGCCTCGGGTGCGTCGAGCTCCCGCTCGATTCGGCGGCGAGGGTGTGGCCGTACACGCCGATCGGGACGCTCGTCACCGTCGAGAAGTAAGACTCCGCGCCGTGCGCGACACCCACGGTGAGTGGAGAGCGATTTCGCCGACGCCATCCTCGCCGCGTGCCCGGTCATCGAGGTCGCGGTCGGCGAGCCGCACTTCCATGCCTCGTTTCATGGCGCGAAGCTGCTGGCGGTCGAGCAAGGCTTCATCGTCCTTCGCAGCACGCCTGACGGCCTAGCGCGCTCGATCGTCACCTGCGAGGCCGGTCCGGGCGGGCTCCTGCTCCCTCCGACGGACGACGAGGTGCTGTTCGCCCTCGTCCCGTCGCGCCTGATCGAGATCGACCGGGATGCGCGCGACGGCCTCCTCGCCACTCCGGAGACCGCACGTTTCCTCCTCGAGTCGATCGAGCGAACGCTCTCCCAGAAGCAGGAGGCGCTCGTGAACTTCGCCCACACGCGGCACATCGAGCGGGTCCGGCGCAAGCTCCTGCAGCTGGCCGAGAGCCACGGGCGGGTCGTGAGGGGCGGGATCCGGATCGACTTTCCGGTCAGCCACGCGCTGCTAGCCGACATGATCGGGTCCTCGCGCGAGACCGTGACACGCGCGCTGGACGAGCTGCAGCAGACGGGCTTCGTCGCACGGCGCGGCCATACCTACCGACTGCTAGTCGCACCGAGCCGATGTGACAGCGATCACAACGTCACGGGCAACACTCCTCCTACGATCGAGAGTCGATGGGGGTGATCGGCAAGGCGCTCGGGCGGCTGGCGCTGGTCGCGGCCGCCGGGCTGGTCCTGTACCTGGGCTTCGTGGCGGTCAACCTGGCCGTGAGCGCCGTCAAGGGCGACCCCGACGCGGCAAACCGCGCCGCGGCCGACCGGCTCTTCGAGCAGGGAAAGGACGTCTTCCGCTTCGACACCTTCGGCGACGAGGCCTTCTGGGGCGGCACGCTGCAGCTGCACCGGGCGATCGAGGGAGCGAACCTCGGCGGAGTCGGGCCGGGCGTGAGCCCGCGCACCGCCCTCGCGGTCGGTCTCAAGGTCGATTCGCAGGCGCTCCCCAGATCACTCCAGCAGAAGCTGCGCCACGGGCGCGTCAACCTCGACGATCCGGCCACAACGCTTGCGCTCCTGAAGCTGAATGCGGTCGTCGGCCTGAAGGGCTTCTTCAACCAGCAGGGGACGCTGAGCTCCGTCGGGATCACCTGCGCCGTCTGCCACTCGACGGTCGATGACTCCTTCGCCCAGGGCATCGGACGGCGGCTCGACGGGTGGCCGAACCGCGACCTCAACGTCGGCACGATCGTCTCGCTGGCGCCGAACAAGAAGCCGCTGACCGACCTGCTGCACGTCGACGAGGCCACCTTGAACAGCGTCCTCGCCGCCTGGGGGCCGGGGAAGTTCGACGCCGAGCTCTTCCTCGACGGCAAGGGGTTCCGCCCCGACGGCAAGACCGCTGCGGTCTTGATCCCGCCCGCCTTCGGCCTCGCCGGCGTGAACCTCCACACCTACACGGGCTGGGGCTCGGTCACGTACTGGAACGCCTTCGTGGCCAACCTGGAGATGCACGGCCAGGGAACGTTCTTCGACCCCCGGCTGAACGACCCGGTGAAGTTCCCGATCGCCACGGAGGCCGGCTTCTTCGACGTGCGACACCAGCCCGACCTGATCACGCCGAAGCTCGCCGCGCTCCACGACTACCAACTCGGGCTCGAGGCGCCGAAGCCGCCGCCCGGAAGCTTCGACCCCGTCGCGGCGCAACGCGGCAAGGCGATCTTCGACGGCATCGGCAAGTGCGCGAGCTGCCACGTCCCGCCCCTCTTCACCGAGCCGGGCCAGAACCTGCACCGGCCCGCCGAGATCTGCACGGACGCGTTCCAGGCCGACCGCTCGCCGACCGGCATGTACCGGACGACACCGCTCAAGGGGCTGTTCGCGCACGCGAAGGGCGGGTTCTGGCACGACGGACGCTTCCCCACCCTCGACGCGGTCGTCGACCACTACAACACGTGCTTCGGCCTCGGCCTGACTGCGCCCCAGCAGTCCGACCTCGTCCAGTACCTGAAGAGCCTTTAGCGGGGAGGGAGCCCATTCGGGCTCCCTCCTTGGAAACGCTCCCGCACGACCTAGGGGCCGACGGTGAGCTTCGCCTCGTAGATGTTCTCGTTGCGGTTGCCGATGTTGTTGGTGGCGGGCCCTGGATCGTCCGACAGGTCGCACTGCGCCGGCGGCACGTCGCGGTTGTCTGCCCACGCGACATGGACGATGTTGGTCGTGCCGTTCCAGAGGGCGTCCAGCTCGTTGTAGTCCCCGTGGAAGGCAACCGTGCCACCGCCGAACATCCGGCATTCCGGGTTGTGCGACACGTTCGTGACCCGGGTCGGTGCGTCGAAGGTCGGCCACGACACGCCGTTGCAGTTGCTGCAGGCGTAGAAGACGTCGAGCGCCTCGTTGGTAGCCGTCGTCGAGTTCCGGAAGTCGTACCAGGCGACGTGCAGGGTGTGGTTCGACACCTCGATCGTCGGGAAGACCTGGTGCCGCGCCCCCGGGTCGTCGTTGACCTGGACGGCCGGCCCGAAGGTCGCACCGCCGTCGGTCGACCGCTGGGCGTAGATGTCGTAGTCGCCTGAGAAGCTCTGGTAGGCGACGTAGACGACATCCGGGTTCGTCGTGTCGGTGGCGACGAAGGCGAACGTCGGCGTCCGGAACGCCACCCCGGGCGCCTGTGGAGCGTCGATCGTGTTCACGCTCACCGGCTGCGTCCAGTGCGAACCACAGTCGGTCGACTTGACGAGGTTGATCGTGTCGAGGCCCTGCTGGCTGAACGCCTCGAACGCGACGTACACCGTCCCGTTCGGCGCGACCGCGATGTCGGCGCCCTGGTTATGGGACGCACCCTGCTGACCGCCCGACGAGATCGTCCGCGGCGGTGACCACGTCACGCCGCCGTCAGTGGAGCGGCTCAAAACGACGGGCGAGCTTCCATGTGCACCGTGGAAGTTCGTGTCCGCGAAGTAGACGTTGCCCGAGCACGGGCTCGAAGCCGGCGAGTTGAGATCGACCTCCATCCACGGCTTGTCGGTGAAGTTGCCCGCGAAGCCCACCCGGCCGGGAACGGCGAAGCCGATGGCTCCGCGATCCACGATCGACGTTCCCTGGTACGTGAAGTGCGGCGGTGAGCCGGCAGACGTGGTCGTGCTCGCCGTCGCGGGCGTGCCGGGCGTGTAGGCGTAGCGCGCAACGAACGAGACCGTGTCGAGCGGTCGCTCGCCCTGGTCGAAGTCGCGGTTGAACGCGATCCCGCCGACCAGCAGGTTTCCTGAGCGGTCGAAGCGGATCACCGGATCGCCCGCCCCGTCGAGGCCGAGGAGCGGCGACGCGAGGCCCGCGGCCGACGTGTCGGTCGGGAAGCCCGGAACCATCGTGTTGTAGCCGTTCGGAAACGGCGGGCTGCCGAACCACGTCGCCCCGCCGTCGAACGAGAGGTAGATCGGCATCCAGGTGTCCGCGGTGTGCGGGACCATGCGGTAGTCGTTGGCCGCCTCCGCGACGACGTCGCCGACCTTTCCGGTCACGGGCGACGCAACCGTGCTGATCGCGACCGTCGTCTCGTTCGACTGGCGGTTCTGCGCGTCCTTGCTCGGGGTCACGTTCCCGAGCCCGCCGTCGACGTTGTTGTTGTCGTCCGTGACCTTCGTGTTCGGTCCTACGACTGCGTGGCTCGCCTGGAGACCCGGGACGACGACGAGCGCAGCGGCCAGCAACGCGAGCGTGAGAACCGTTGGAAGGTGGCGCCTCATAGGGCCGCCCCTCTTTCCGACCCCTGAATCTCCCCCTGTCGGCCTGGTCCCGGCCGACCTGCCATGTGACTCGGTGAGTTTAGAGAGACCGTCAGAAGGTGCGGCGCTAGGCGCGCAGGAACACGAGGACCGCGAGGACGCGGCGATGGTCCTCCGCGGTCGACGGGAGCCGCAGCTTCCCGAAGATGCTCGTGACGTGCTTCTCGACGGCGCGCTCGGTGACGACGAGCTTCTGTGCGATCGACTGGTTCGACCGCCCCTCGGCCATCAGCTCCAGCACCTCGCGCTCGCGCGGCGTCAGCGACGTGAGCGGGTCGTCGCCCCGCCGCCTGCCGACGAGCTGGGTGACGATCGCGGGATCGAGCGCGGAGCCTCCTTCGGCCACGCGCCTGACTGCGCTCCTGAACTCGTCCACGTCCGAGACCCGGTCCTTGAGCAGGTACCCGACGCCCTCCGCATCGTCCGAGATCAGCTCCATCGCGTACTCGGGCTCGACGTACTGCGAGAGCACGAGCACGCCGACCTCCGGATGCTGCTTGCGGATCGTCTTCGCCGCGCCGAGGCCCTCGTCGGTGTGGGTCGGCGGCATACGGATGTCGACGATTGCCACGTCGGGCTTGTAGCTCCGGACCTTGAGCAGCAGGTCGTCCGCCGTCGACGACTGGCCGACGATCTCGAAGCCGGCCTGGCCGAGCAGGCTGGCGATTCCTTCCCGGAGCAGGACCGAGTCGTCGGCAATCACGACCCGGAGCGGCTGCCCGTCGTTCATGTGCAGAGCTTGGCGATCCGCTCGGCCGAGAGCTCGTCCTTCGGGACGAACCCGCGGGCGCCGCTCTCCTTCAGCTGCGCACCGAAGTCGCACTCGTCCCGCGTCGAGGTGAGCACGACCGCCGGACCACCTTTCCCGCTGAGCTGCTCGGCGACCTCGAGGCCGTCGAGATCAGGGAGCTGGATGTCGAGGAGCACGACGTCCGGCTCGAGCTCACGCACCGCGTCCAGCGCGCCCTGACCGTCCTCGGCTTCGCCGACGACCTCGAAGCCCTCGCACTCCAACAGCTTCCGGGCGATTCCGCGAAACCGCTGGTCGTCGTCCACGATCAGGATGCTCATCACGCCCGAATCGTTGCAGAGGCCCCGCGCCTCCGCGGTACGGGTAGCCACACTTTTGGTTGTGGGGAACTACGGGAGAGAGGCGCCGTGCGCCTCTCTCCAAGGCCCCCGCGCTTCCGCGCGGTCTACGCCTTCTTTCCCTTGCTAACCGCCAGCTTCACCTTGGAGCCGGCGGCGAGCTTCTTGCCCGGCCTCCGCTTCTGGGAGAGCACGCGACCCTTCCTCACTTTCGCAGAGAAGGCCTTCGTGACCTTTCCAGGCGAGCAGTGCGCCTTCTTGAGCGCCCGCTTGGCGGCCCGGAGCGTCTTGCCCTTTAGCTTGGGCACAACGCACAGGACCTTGAAGGTCGCGGTGACGGTGCGGGCCGCGCTCATCGTCAGGGTGCACTTCCCGGTTCCCGCGCAGGGGCCCGACCAGCCGGCGAACCTCGAGCTCGCCGAGGCGACAGCGGTAAGCGCGACAACCGTGCCGTGCCGGAAGACGTGCGCGCAGGTGGAGCCGCAGCTGAGCCCTGCCGGGGTCTAGCTGACCGTCCCGCTGCCGCCTCCTGCCTTCGTCAGCGTGAGCGTCTTGTTGGTCTCGAACCTGGCGCTCGCGGTGCGATCGGCGCCCATCGTCACGGTGCAGGATCCGGTGCCCGAGCAGGCGCCCGACCAGCCGAGGAAGGACGAGCCTGGCGAGGCGGTGGCGGTGAGCGTGACCGGGACGGCTGCGAAGGCCGCCGAGCAGTGGAGCCGCAGCTGATCCCGCCCGGGCTCGAGCTGACCGAGCCAGAGCCGCTGCCGCTCTTGGCCACGGTCAGCGTGCTGCTATTGAGGAAGCGGGCGACCGCGAAGTCCTCCTGAGAGCCGTTGTAGCTCCCGCCGGCGGCGACGAGCTTGCCGTCCGGCTGCAGCACGAGCGCCCAGGCTTCGTCGTCGCCCGAGCCGATCCCCGTCGTGACCTTGCCGGATCCGTTGAAGCTCGTGTCGAGCGAGCCGTTCGGGTTGTAGCGGGCAAGGGCGAAGTCGTTGTTGGCGCCGTTGTGGCTGTAGCCGGCGGCGACCAGCTTTCCGTCCGGCTGCCGCGCGAGCGCGTGGGCTTCGTCGTTGCCCGAGCCGATCGCCGTCGTCACCTTGCCGGGCCCGTTGAAGCTCGGGTCGAGCGCGCCCGGCGTCGCCTGGGCGGCGGGAATGAGGAGGACGGCGAGCACGCAGGCCGCAAGCAGGAGCCGGCGACCTGTTCTCCGCAGCGGGTGGAGATGCTCGGAAGGGGTCTTCGACCCTGACATTGCATTTCTCCTTTCGGTGGAGTTCATGCCGTCAAGCTCGCAGCGAAAGGATCTCGCGGGAATGCGGACAGCAGGTGTCCGTGGTGCGGCTGCCCACACGACGAAGGGCCGCCCGGAGGCGGCCCTTCGCTCAACGGCTTGCGCGTCGGTTACGGACAGCTCGAGGTGCGCGTGACCGTGTTCGAGGTGATCGGAATGCCGGGCGCGGTCGGCGTGCTCAGCGAGTCGGCCGAGGTGCCCGTGGCCGTTGCCGAGTAGACGTTGCCGGCGACGCAGGGCGCCTCGAAGTGCGCGAACGGCTGGCCGGTCCCCGCGGTGCCGTCGGCCTGGACGACCAAGAACTCGGTCGTCACCGCCGAGCCGTTCTTCAGGAGCGGGGTCGTCGCGAACGTGGTCGGCGCGAGGCCGAAGCCGCTCGTACTGACGCAGAGGCCGTCGAACGGCTGGTTCGCGCAGGGCTCGACGGTGAGGCCCGCCTTCGCGTAGATCGCCCCGTCGTGCGCGCCGTAGCTCACGCAGTCGCCCTCGTTCGAGAATGGCGCGGCGGACGAGTCCATCAGCGCCTGCCAGTCAGGACACAGCTTGGCGTTGGCCGAGTTTCCGCCGTTCGCGGCGAGCGCGCCGCCCGCGAGGACGAAAGCGGACGCGACGGCCGCGAGTAGCGCTAGGCCGAGCAGGGACTTCTTGAGGGACAGCATTCTGGTTCTCCTTCCGTTGTGTTTACGTCGGGGTCTCAGGCCGCCTCAGTCAGTGCTTCGGCTTCTTCGGCTCCTTCGAGCATCGCCGTCGCGACGACGCCGAGGGCGGCGCCCCACGCGGCGGCAATCTCGGCCGTCCACACGTCGCCGGCGATCTCTGCCATCGACGCGAGGAGCACCTCAGCGACGACCGGATAGTGCTCGGGCCGGGCGCCGTACGGGACGTGACGGGCGCCGAGCTGGCGGAGCTTCGGCGCGATCGCATCGAGGTCGCGCAGCGACTTGCGAAGCAGGACGAGCGTTGCGAGCAGCATCGACTTCTGCTTGCGCAGGTCGGTGTGCGCGAACAGCGGCTCCACCGCCGGTGCCGCCTCGAACAGGCGGGTGTAGAAGATGTCCACGAGCTCCTCACCGCGCGGTGCGATGAGGTCGAAGCTGGTTTCCAGTGTCTCGAGATCGAGGCTCATTCCTTCCTCCTTTGGTCGAGACGAAGGTCGCAGCGTCAGGCCCGCGCGGGAATGGGGCCAGCTGGTGTCTGAGGGTTCGGTTGTCCCTAGGTAGGGATCTCGGCGCGAAGCCGTGTCCCACCGTCGGGCTCGCTCTCGACCTCGAGCCGGCCGCCGAGCGCTTCTACGCGGTCGGCGAGCCCGCGCAGGCCGGTGCCCTTGGCCGCGTCCGCGCCGCCGACGCCGTCGTCGCCGACCTCGACCACGACCCGCCCGTCCGCGGACGAGACCGAAACAGTGGTCATCGACGCACTCGCGTACCTGGCGACGTTGACGAGTGCCTCGCAGATGACGTAGTAGGCGGCAGCCTCGACCGCCTGCGGGAGCCGGCCTTCGGGAAGCGCCGTCACCTCGACCGGCATCGGCGAGCGGGCGACCACGCCGTCCAGGGCAGGCCCCAGCCCGCGCTCGCTGAGGACCGCGGGGTGGATCCCGCGCGCGAGCTCGCGCAGCTCCTCGAGCGCGAGCGAAAGCTCCTCGGCGGCCTGGTCGAGCAGCTCCAGGCCTTGTCCGCTCGGCTCCGAGAGCTGCTCCCGGGCGAGCCGCATCGTCAGCGCCAGCGAGACGAGCCGCTGCTGGGCCCCGTCGTGGAGGTTGCGTTCGAGCCGCCGGCGCTCGGCGTCCTGGGCGCCGACGAGCCGCACGCGCGAGGCGCGAAGCTCCTCCTCGGCTCGCTTCCGATCGGTGATGTCGCGCAAGTAGCCGCTGAAGACAGGCGGCCCGTCCAGCCGGATCCTGGTGATCGTGAGCTCGACCGGGAACTCGCTCCCGTCGGCGCGCATCCCGGTGATCTCGAGCCTGCGGCCGAGGATGTGCGTTTCGCCGGTCTCGAGATAGCGCGCGAAGCCCGCGCGATGCTGCTCTCGCAGATGCGGCGGGACGATCAGCGCCGCCATCTCGCGCCCGACGGCGTCCTCGGCGCGAACACCGAACGTCTCTTCCGCAGCCGAGTTGAACTCGAGCACCCGGCCGCGGTCGTCGATGGTGATGATGCAGTCCAGCGACGACTCCAGGATCGCGGCGTGGCGGGCCTCTCGCACCCGCATGGCCTCCTCCGCGCGGCTCCGCTCGACGAACTGCCCGATCTGGCTACCGAGGCTCTCGGTCGTGGCCAGCAGCTCTTCGTCCGGCTCGTGCGGCTCGCTGTCGAGGAACTCGATCGCCCCGACGACGCCGCGCGCGGTGCGAATCGGGAAGCAGAACCCGGCGTGCAGCCCGGCCTCGATCGCGGCCTGAGCCCGCGGGAAGTTGGGATCGGCCCGCACCTCGCCGATCCAGGCCGGCGTGCCGGTCGACCAGACGCGGCCGGGCAGGCCGAAGCCGGGCGCCAGGGCTAGGCCGCCGCTGAAACCCGCGAACTCGCCGAGTCGGGGATCGGAGCGCCACGTCTCGACGCAGCGCATGAATTGCGCGGCCCCGACCTCCTCCTCCCACACCGCGCCGTACTTCCAGCCGAGCGCCGTGGCGATCACCTGGAGCAACATCGGATAGGCCTCGGAGACCGTGGTCGTCCGGACGAGGATCAGCGCGACGTCGTGCTCGAGCGCGAGGTACTTCGCACCGGCTCGCTGCCCTTCCCCTGCCCTGGCCCCCATCTCGCTCCATTGTCGCGCGTTTCGCGAGCCTAGTCATCTCGCTGGACAACGGCTCTTGCCGGAGCCCGGAAGACGCGAGCTAGGCCCAGGGAAGGCGGTCCCAGTACGAGGGGCGACCTGGTTGTGCCCGCTCGAACTTCGCGTAGGCCTGCCGCGGGTCGGTCGTCTCCTCCTCCGCGCTCGCGCCGTAGCGTGCGGCGAGCTCGGACACGGGGTACAGCAGCTGCTCGTCCTCCGACCTCGCGCCGACCATCAGGATCACGCACGGCCCGTCGCCGACGCCCACGAAGACGTGCTGAGTCCCGGGCGGGCAATGGAAGAAGTCCCACGGCTCCAGCAGCCGCTCCTCGCCCTCGACGAGCAGCCTGCACGCCCCGGCCAGCACGAGAAACCCCTCCTGCTGCGACTCGGAGTGGTACAGGCAGTTCGGCTCGCCCGGGGCCAGGACGCTCACGTTGATGCCGAACTGCTTGAAGGTATTGTCCTGGCTCTCGAACACGCAGGCGGAGCCGGTCCGCTCCTGGCTTATCCATGCGGTGTCGCGCACGTTCACGACGAACCAGCCGTCGCTCGCCGGCGCGAGGCCCGAGCCGGAGTCTTCGAGCCGCGCCTCAGCCACGCCGCGACTCTACACGCCGCGGGACGGTCACCCCGTCATGCGCGTGACGACGTCGTACTTCGTCACCGACGTCCGCTGGCCGGGCGTGTCCCCGGCCGGCATCGCGTTCAGCGTCTCGTCGCCCTGCCGGTAGTCGTCCTCGTTGTCGAAGAAGACGATCACGACGGCCTTGTCGGCGTCCGCATCGTGGAGCACGATGAGCTCGGTCGCCGGCAAGCCCTCCGGCCGCTCGCCCTGGTCCATCTCGCGCTTCATCTCTTCCATTCGATCCTTGCCGACGCCGTCGAAGGTCACCACGCGTGCAAGAGCCATCCGAGCCTCCTCGTCGAGTTGTGGCAACCCTACGCGTGTGTCCGAACGAGGGTGCGGCTATCCTCTCCGCATGACGTTGCTGCGGCCCCGCGTGGACGAGCTTCTGCCGGTTCCGGCGGTCGCCCCGCGGCCGCCGTTCGTGCACGTCCCGGCGTAGGCGCTCCCGCCGCCTCGGCCCGGAGCGCCGCAACCAGTTCCCACCGCCGGTAGACGTCTACGAAGGAGAGCGCGATGTTTGCAGCAAACCTGCTCGCGGGAGCGTCCCGATGAGCACCACCGTTTTGCCCAGCCAGTCGACCGACTTCCCCGCCTGGTACGGCGAGGTCGTCCGTCGCGCCGGGCTCGCCGAGAACTCGCCGGTTCGCGGGGCGATGGTGATCAAGCCGTACGGCTACGCGATCTGGGAAGCGATCCAGCGGGAGCTCGACGACCGGATCAAGGCGACCGGCCACGAGAACTTCTACGTCCCCCTGCTCGTGCCCGCATCGGTGCTGGCGCAGGAGGGCGAACTCGTCGAAGGATTCGCACCCGAGGTGGCCGTCGTCACCGAGGCAGGCGGCAAGAAGCTCGAGGAGCCGCTCGCGATTCGCCCCACCTCCGAGGCGCTGATCTGGTCGACGTACGCCCGCTGGGTGCAGTCGTACCGCGACCTGCCGCTGCTCTACAACCAGTGGGGCAACGCCGTCCGCTGGGAGCTGCGGCCGCGCCTCTTCCTGCGGACGAGCGAGTTCCTCTGGCAGGAGGGGCACACCGCCCACGAAACGGAAGAGGAGGCGCGGGCCGAGACGCTGACGATCCTGCACGACGTCTATGCGGACGCGATCGAGAGCGTCCTCGCGATTCCGGTGCTGCGCGGCCGGAAGAGCGAGAGCGAGCGGTTCCCCGGCGCGGTCGACACCTACACGCTCGAAGCGCTGATGCGTGACGGGAAGGCGCTCCAGGCCGCGACCTCCCACTACCTCGGCCAGGGCTTCGCGCGTGCGTTCGATGTCCGCTACACCGGGCGCGACGGCAGCGACCAGTATCCGTACGCGACCTCGTGGGGCGCGACCACGCGGCTGGTCGGCGGACTCGTGATGGCGCACGGAGACGACCGCGGACTGCGACTCCCGCCCCGCCTGGCTCCGCAGCAGGTCGTGATCGTGCCGATCTTCCGTGAGGACGATCGCGCCGATGTGCTCGAAGCCGCCGCTGGCATCGCCGACGAGCTGCGGGCGGGGGCTGTTCGGGTTCGGGTCGACGATCGGCCCGAGTACCGGCCGGGGTTCAAGTTCAACCAGTGGGAGTTGAAGGGCGTGCCGCTCCGGATCGAGCTCGGCGGCCGCGACCTCGCGGCGGGGTCGGTCACCGTCGCGCGCCGCGACACCGGCGAAAGGCAGCAGATCCCGGTCTCTCGCGCGGCTGACGCGATCGACCAGCTGCTGGGCGACGTGCAGGCGTCGCTCTTCCGGGCCGCCCGCGACGAACGGGAACGGCGGACGCTCCGGGACCCGGACGGCTTCGACGAAATGATCGAGTACCTCCGCGATGCGGCCGGCTTCGTCGCAGCGCAGTGGTGTGGGCGCAGCGAGTGCGAGGTGCGCGTCAAGGAGGACAGCTCCGCGACGATCCGGTGCCTGCCGCTCGACGAGGAACCGCCGCAGTCGGGAACATGCATCTGCTGCGGACGGACGGCGGCGACCACCGCGGTCTGGGCGCAGGCGTACTAGCGCGCGGCGGCTATGACCGGCGCGTGACCTCCGGCGGCAGCGCGGCGGGGAACGCCAGCACGACGAAGGCGAGGAGCGCGCAGACGCCGACCGCATGGGCCCAGGGCGCTTCCGCGATCGTGGTCAGGCCGACGCCGACGACAAGGCTCGCGACGGCGGCGCGGGCGAACAGGCCCGTCCGAAACGTGACCGCAATACCGGGAAGCGGCCTGGCGGTCTCGAAGGGCAGTTCGAAGCGGCCTGTCAGCACGAGCCGGAACAACAGCGCCAGCGCGGGAAAGACCAGCGCGCCGCCGGCGACGATCGCGACGGTCAGGACGACGAGCGTGTCGTGCGGCGCGGCGGCCTCCTCAACCGTGACTCCCGGCAGGAGCACCGGAAGCTGCGCGAGGGCCCAGCCCGCGACGACGGCGCCCACTGCGAGCGACGAGCTGTAGCGGGACGGCTCGTAGCGGCGCCGCCAGACCAGGTAGAGCGTGGCCGCTCCGGCGAGCAGGGATACGACCAGCGCGGGCAGGGCGCGGCCGTGGACGAGACGGTGGAAGATCCAGGAGGCGTCCGCTGCGAGCACCCCGAGCGCGCCGAGTGCCAGCGCGCCGGCCCCCACGCCTGCGAGCAGCGCGCGCCGGCGGAAGGCGTTCTCGAGCTCCGTGTCCCCGATGCGGCGCGCGTCGCCGGCGAGAAAGACCGCGGCGAGGTAGGCGGCCGTCGCGACCGCAAGCACGCCGACGACAGCGGAGGTCGGGTTGAGCCAGCTTGTGAGCTGGTCGCCGGCCGCATTCCCGGCAGGGACGCGCCGCGAGACGATCCCACCGACGGCCATCCCCAGCGCGAGGGGAGTCAGGATCGACGAGACCGAGAAGAGCGCGTCGAAGACCCCGCTCAGCCGGCTCGCCGCCTCCGTCGAGCGGAGCGCGTAGGTGGTGCCGCGCATGATGATCCCGAGTGCCGCGATGAACAGCGGGATCGCCAGTGTCGAGGCGATCGACGCGAACACGCCCGGGTAGGCGGTCCAGGTCACGGTAAGCGCGAAGATGAGCCACACGTGGTTGGCCTCCCATACCGGGCCCATCGCCCGGTGCGCGTGCTCGTGGATCCGGCGCGACCGCGGGCCGCGACCCGCGCCCAGCTCCCAGAACCCGGCCCCGAAGTCGGCGCCGCCGAGCACGGTGTAGAACACGAGCCCGATCAGCGCGAACACGAGCGGGACGTCAGCCAACCGCGCGCCTCACTCCCGGGGGAACGGCCTCCGGGACGTCCACGTCTCCGAACGGCGCCTGGGCGAGGTGGCGCAACATCCACCCGACCGCAGCCACGAGCCCCAGGTACACGAGCGTCAGCACCACCAGGCCGGCCGAGATTCCGCCGCCTGCCGTCACGGCGTGCCCCGTGCGGAGGACGTCGTAGACGACCCACGGCTGCCGCCCAACCTCGGTCGTGACCCAGCCGGAGATGAGCGCGACGACCGACAGCGGCCCGGCCGCGACGACGGCGCGGTAGAACCAGCGTGACTCCGGCAAGCGCTTGGCGCGAACCCGCACCCAGAGGAAGACCACTCCCAGCAGCGCCATGCCGGTACCGATCCCGACCATGAGCTGGAACGCAATGCGGACGACGTTCACCGGCGGCCGCTGGGAACGCGGCACGGCGTCCAGTCCCGGCACCGTCGCGTTCGGGTCGTGGTGGGCCAGCACCGAGAGGAACTTCGGGATCCTCAGCCCGTACTCGACCTTGTCGCCGGTGTACCAGCCGAGAATGTGCTCTGGCGCGCCCCGCTGCGTGTGCGGCAGTCCTTCGATCGCCGCCAGCTTCACCGGCTGCAGCGTGGCGACGTCACGGGCCGCCCAGTCGCCGAGAAGCACCTGCACCGGAGCGGCGAGCGCAGCCACGGTCAGCGGAATCGCGAGCGCCGTCCGCTCGTACCGGCCGAAGCGCCCCCGCAACGCTCCGAACGCGTAGGCCGCCGCGACGAGGAACCCCGACACGATGAACCCGGCGACGTACATGTGGACGAACTCGTGCCAGAGGTAGCCGTTCCCGAACAGCGCGTGCAGCGGATGGACGTCGGTGACCTTGCCGCCCCGGATCGCGAACCCTGATGGGTGGTTCATCCACGAGTTGACGGCGATCACCATCAGCGAGCCCGTCAGGCCGGAGAGGACGATCGGCAGCCCGCTCGCCAGGTGCCACCGCGGCGGGAACCGGTCCCAGCCGTAGACGTAGATCCCGATGAAGATCGCCTCGACGAAGAACGAGAACCCCTCGATCGCGAAGCCGAGCCCGAAGACGCTCGCGAAGCGGCCCATGAAGACGGGCCAGAGGAGGCCGAGCTCGAAGCTGAGAATCGTGCCGGTCACTACGCCGACCGCGAACAGGGCGATCATCACGCGGGACCACCGTCGTGCGAGCGCCAGGTAGAGGCCGTCGCCGGTGCGGAGGTACAGCCACTCGACGAACAGCACCATCGCGGGGAAGCCGATGGCCATGCAGACGAGCGGGATGTGGACCGCGAACGACAGGGCCTGAAGACCCCGGGCCTGGTCGAGCGCGCTCTGCTGAACGGGCGAGAGGACGGCCGCGGCGAGCACGGCCGCATTGTGGCCCGCTACGGCTCTATCCCGAGAGCTGAACCAGCTCGCGCAGGACGTGGTAGCCGCTCGCCTGGGCTTCCTGGATCCGCGGGATGTGCTCGGAGCGGCTCACGAGAGGACATGGTCGGCCAGGCCCTCGGCAGCACCGCCGCCTACCTCGAGCTCGCCGGGAGGCCGGCGGAGGACGAGCGCTGGCCCCTCGTCCGCACAGCGGTGGAGGTGAACGCGCCGCTCTCGCCCGGGATGGGACGTCCAGCGAAGGAGCGCGACCTTGGCCGCGCTCCTTCGGACTCGACCGTCTCGTCAATCGGACTGCGCCGCAAGAGCAAGCTCGGGCGCGGCCGCGGCCCGCTTCTCGACGCGCGGGCGACCGGGCGCGAGGAGAGCTGCGACGATCCCGACCGCCGTGAGCCCGGCCCCTACGAGCAGCGCGGGCTGGAACCCGTTCACGAACTCGTGCGGCGACGAGTAGACGCCGTGGCGCGTGAAGACCGCCGCCAGTACCGCCACCCCGAAGACACCGCCGAGCTCACGGAGCGAGCTGTTCGTGCCGGAAGCCGGCCCGGCCTCCTCCGGCGGCACCGAGCCCATGACGCTGTTCGCGACCGTCGGGAAGCAGAGCGACGTCCCGACTCCCGCGATCGTAAGCGCGATCCCGAGCTGGAGGTAGCCCACGTCCGGTGACGCGATGAACGCGACCCAGCCCAGCCCGACTGCCTGCATGATCATCCCGAGCGTCATGAAGGGACGGTTGCCGAACCGGTCGGCCAGCCCGCCCGCAATCGGGGCGACCACCATCGGGGTCGCCGTCCAGGGCAGGAGTCGGAGGCCGGCCTGGAGCGGCGAGTAGCCGAGCGCATTCTGGAAGAACTGCGCCATCAGGAAGAGCGTCCCGAAGAGCCCCGCATACATGAAGAAGCTGACCGCGTTCGGCGCGCTGAAGCCGCGGTAGCGGAAGAGCTCGAGCGGCAGCATCGGGCTGCGCGCGCGGCGCTCCCAGGCCAGGAAGGCGCCGACGAGCAGAGCTCCCGCGATGAGGGTCGCGATCACCTCGGTGCTCCCCCAACCGACGGTGTTGGCCCGGATCAGCCCCCAGGTGAGACCGAACATGCCGGCCCCGGCGAGCGGCAGCCCGAACAGGTCGAGCTGGGGTCGCGGGCCGAAGCTCTCGTTCAGCCGCACCAGCGCGAGCGGAATCAGGGCCAGGCCGATCGGGACGTTGAGCCAGAAGATCCAGTGCCAGCTGATCCCGTCGACGACCGCGCCGCCGACAACGGGCCCGGCCGCGACTGCGAGCCCGGCGATCCCGCCCCAGAGGCCGATCGCAGCTCCGCGCTTCTCGGCCGGGAAGGCCGCGCTGATCAGTGTCAGCGTCAGCGGCATGACCATCGCCGCCCCTGCGCCCTGGAAGGCGCGGGCCGCGATCAGCGCCCCGACGCTGGGCGACAGGGCAGCGGCAGCGGAGGCGGCCGTGAAGACGGAGAGGCCGATTGCGAACATCCGCCGGCGGCCGAAACGGTCCCCGAGCGCAGCTCCCGTCAGGAGGAGACAGGCGAAGGCGAGGTTGTAGATGTTCACGGTCCATTCGAGGTCCGTCAGGCTCGCGCCGAGATCGACCCGGATCACAGGCAACGCCGTCGTGACGACGAGCGTGTCGAGCGCGACCATGAACAAGCCGAGGGAGGCAAGGGCGAGCGTCCAGCCCTTGCGCGGTGGGTCTTTCACGTCTCCGTTCGATGATGGGATTAGCGGCATGTCTGTCCTCTCGTCGAATGCGTGTGACCCAACGACGAACGGGAGCCGCGCGAGGGGACGGCGTCAGCTTTCGCCGAGCGCGAGATCGCGGATTCTCCGCTGGAGGAAGCGGCGTTCCGGCTCTGCATGGGTGAGCTCGAGGGCGCGCTCGAACGCCGCACGAGCTTCGTCTGCCCGGCCGAGCCGGCGCAGAAGGTCGGCGCGCGTCGAGTGGAAGTACTGGTAGCCGTCCAGGTCGAGCCCGTCGACCAGTGCGAGGCCGGCTTCCGGGCCCTTGGCCTCGGCGACCGCGATCGCCCGGTTCATCGCGACGACCGGCGACCCGGTCAGCCGGAGAAGCTCCGAGTACAGGGCGACGATCTCGGGCCAGTCCTGTGTCTCCTCGATGTGCAGAGAAGCAATTGCGGCCTGGATGACGTACGAGCCGCGGCCCCCGAGCGCGAGCGCGCGGTCGAGCAGCTCACGTCCCCGGGCGATCTCGGACGCATCCCACAACGACCGGTCCTGGTCGGGAAGGAGGACGAGCTCGCCGTGGTCGAAACGCGCCTCGCGGCGGGCATCGTTGAGGAGCATCAGCGCGAGGAGGCCGTAGGCCTCGGGCTCGTCCGGCATCAGGCCGGCCAACGCGTCGCCGAGCCGGATCGCCTCGGCCGCCAGGTCGACGCGACCGCCGTAGCCCTCGTTGAAGATCAGGTAGACGACGGCGAGCACCGCAGCCAGCCGGTCGGGCAGGAGGTGATCGGCAGGGACGGCGAACGGAATGCCTGCGTCCTTGATCTTGCTCTTCGCGCGGGTCAGCCGCCGCTTCATCGTCTCGGGCTCGACGAGGAAGGCGCGCGCGATCTCCTCGGTCGTCAACCCGCCCAACGCGCGGAGTGTCAGCGCGACCTGCGCCTCGAGCGCGAGCGCAGGATGGCAGCACATGAACATCAGCTCGAGCCGCTCGTCCGGAAAGGTTGTCTCGTCCATCTCCCGCTCCTCCGCCTCGGGAAGTTCGAGCAGCCTGGTCTTCTCGGCGAGGGTGCGCTCGCGGCGGAGACGGTCGAGCGCCCGGTTGCGCGCCGTCGTCGTCAGCCAGGCGCCGGGGTTGTCGGGCGTGCCGTCCCGTGGCCAGCGCTCCGCCGCGACCGCGAACGCCTCCTGCGTTGCCTCCTCGGCGAGGTCGAAGTCGCCGAAGTAGCCGACCAGCGTCGCGAGGACGCGGCCCCACTCGTCGCGGAAGACCTCGTCGATCAGCTGAGGGGCCGCTGCTCGACGATCGGACGCACCTCGACGGCGCCACCCAGGCGGGCTGTCGGGACCCTCTGGGCGATCGCTGTCGCGGCGTCGAGGTTGTCCGCTTCGATCAGGTAGAGGCCGCCGAGGTATTCCTTGGCGTCGACGAAGGGGCCGTCGCTCAGAAGCCCCTGGCCGTCCTCGACCCTGACCGTGGTTGCGGAGTCCGGGCCCTCGAGCCGCAGTCCGTCGAGAACGTCCGGCAAGTCGAAGATCGCGTCGTACTCGGCCAGGATTGCGTCGCCGCCCTCGAGGTGGCGGTCCCGGGCCTCCGGTGAGCTGTAGAGGAGAAGCGCGTATTTCATGTTCCCTCCTTCGGGGATGGTTTGCGCCCTACGACGAACGAGCAGCCCCCGAGGGGACAACGACGTGGAGCAGTGGCATCGACGTCATGCCACCAAAGGTACGCCCGCAGAGCTCCGGGCGGCCCCCGCCGGGCACATCACTCAGCCAGGTCAACGCACGCGTTCAGGGGGCCTTCGACGCTCGGCTCCGCCGTCGCGGCCGCAGCCGGCTTTCCCCGACGATGCATGCCTTTGGTCGACTGCGGGACTTTGCCGTCGCTATGCCCCACGCTGCTTCCTCGGGCCCCTGCCAACGATCAGCCGGATCTTCGCGCCACCTCTGAGCATCGCACCGGGCTTCGGCTTCTCGACTAGCACTCTTCCGCGCTTCTTCCGGGACGAGACGAGCCTCGTGATCCTGCCGACCCCGCAGTGCGCCTTCCTGATCCTCGTGCTCGCCTTCGCGAGCGTCTGCCCACGGACGTTCGGAACCACGCACCGCGGCGGCCCGGGTGGGGCCGGCGGCGGTGGCGGAGGTACCCGGGGGGGACGTGGAGGTGCCGGAGGAGGAGGCGACGGCGGCGGAGGAGGCGGCGGTGGCGGAGGAGGCGGCGGTGGCGGAGGAGGCGGAGCAGGCAAAAGAGACGACCACCGGTGGCGACAGATCGCCGCTGCCGCCGGCTGCGTCGTAGCCTCGAACGACGTACGAGTACGTGGCGCCGGGCGCGCCGGTCGCGTCGGTGTAGGTCAGCCCCGTCGTCCGCCCGATCACGAGCCCGTCGCGCAGAAGCTCGTAGCCGGATACACCGATCTCACTGGCGCTTGCGCCCCAGCTCAGTGTGCCCCTCGGCGGATCTCCGCTGACCGTCGCGGCGAGGCCCGTGGGCTCGGTCGGAGCAGCACACGAGATCGCCGCTCAGCGCCGGCCGCCGAGCCGACGCTCGTGGGTTCGTCCAAGCCGTTCGTTTGCCTCGGCGGCACGACGTCGTGGTGGGACATCACCATTTCCGGCCGAATCGACGGGCGTCGTCTCCATCGCAGCGTCTCGATCTGCCAACGACTTGCCAAGGCGATGCAGGCGAAGGCGTTCCACCCCGGGCGCTACGATGCCCGCCGTGGGTCAGCCGAGCACCTCGCCACGGTCGTTGCGTGACCGTGCCTCGTCAGCGGGGAAGGGTGCTGGCACCAATGCCCGTAAGGCGAGCAGCGCACTCGTGGAGGCCGTCGGCGGACTCGCCTCCAAGGCGATCGACCGTGCGCTCCTCACCAACAAGCGCGTCACTTCGGCCGCCGAGGGCAAGCGGCTCCTCGCCGGCCAAGCCGACACGGAGGCTCTTGCGGGCGACATCCAGAGGGTCGTTGTGCTCGCCGTGCCCGTCGTCCGGACACTGGCTCGCGGCGCGCGATTCACCCGGGTGCCATGGGTGATGATCGCCTCGAGCGCCGTCTCAATCGGGGTCGCCGTTCAAGCGGGAGTACGGGAGCTGCAGGTGCTTGCCTCGCTCATTGCCTACCGGCTCGAGCAGGCCACGGGCACGCCCAGCGACCCGGCGCTCGTCGAGAAGCTGGCGATCGACGTGTACCTCAGTCCAAAGCGCACGCCTCAACTTGCCGATGACAAGCTGCGCCTCGTTCGGCTTGCGCGCAAGTGGGTGTTGAGTGGTGCCTTCGGTCGGAAGACATCGAAGAGGGCCACGAAGGCGCTCGACGCTGCCGAGCGACTCGACGCGGCCGCGCTCTCCTCGCGCTGGGCAGCGATGCGGCGGAGCGGGGACGAATCGCTCCGCGAAGCGCTATGAGCCGCCACCGACTGAATCCAGTTGGAAGGAAAGCCCGGTTAGACACCGATCCTCGTCAACCGGTCGTTTGTCACGAAAGCGCAACGTTTCATCCCCAAGCCTTACGCCGCCGCGACCGACATGGCGGGCGCGGCTCGCAACGGCCCGACTCGAACCCCCTTCGTTCCCTCGCGGGAAGCGCGTGAACAGAACGGGGGGGCACACCGGGGGAAACCGGGTTTCCCCCGTGAAACGAGCAAGCGGCGCGTCACGCGCCGCTGCGAAGTGGAGCTAGCCGGACTCGAACCGGCGACCTCCTGGGTGCGATCTCGGCGCTCTCTTTGCCGGAATTCGGCTTGACTAGCGGCTTCCCGAGGCTGAGGGTCAGTTCCCCAACACCTTCCCCAACACTCTGCAGCCAGGTTCTCCAGGAGGACAACGCTCACCCATTTGGGGACCCGAGCGGGCGACCGGAGCGCCAGCCAATTTAGCCGGAGGCCTGTTCGCGCCCGAATACACAAGCCCCATGGTTGGAGGCTCTTTGCCGCTACCGCGAGAGCCACACTAACGATCCCGCACGCGGAGTCATCTGCGCGGGCAGCAAAGGCGACGGGGACCGGCGATTGCACGATCAGCAGTCCTCGGAGGTCGCCGCAACGACAACCACCTCGGGTTGCTCCAGTGGTCAGGTCTCGGAGGTCGGCGTCGCTGCTCTGGGTTAACTCATCCCCCGGTAGCGCCAGACCGAGAGCGGTACGAAGAGCGACAGGATTCCCACGCCCGCCGGCTTGCCGACGTCGGCCGGAAAACGCTGGGGTCGAAACGGACTCTGTCACTCGGTCTGCACTTGTGCATTTGCCGTTCGGATCAAGCGCACAGCGAGGAAGACAAACCACGCGAACAACGTCAAGTTCGCGGCGCGCTGCGCCGCACCATCCCCGAGGACAGAGAAGAGCACGCCGCACACGATCGTCGCGGGCAAGACCAGCAGAGACGGCAGCCATGCGCCGCGCCATTCGGGAATCCGGCGAAAGGCGAACGCCAGGACGAGCGGCGCTGCGAATGACACCGCGACCAAATAGCGATTGTTCATCTTGTGCGCCGCGGAGTGCCACGAGTCGTTCGTGCAACCAGGGTCGATCCCGCGGCAGTCAAGCCGGAAGAAACCGTCGACGAATATCCCAAGGCCTGTGAGCATCACTGCGCCTGCGCCGATCCGCCCGAGGACGTCGGGACTCAGAGCGCGCCAGAGCCCAAGGCCGAGGAGGATGATCAGGATCCCGGTGAGGTTGCTCCCAATCTGGTTGGAAATCCACGCCTTGTTCGCGGTCAGCGCCCCGAGATCCGATGTAGCGTCGTCTGCAGAGCTGTAGGCGTCCGGCTGCGCGAGCGCGCCCCCGATGTAGGCGACACTGACCGTGACAATCGTGAGAAGCCCGCAGACTCCGGCGGCTCGCAAAGTTGTCGAGCCCGGCGCGCTCACTGGTTTTCCCTTTGCGCTCATGACTCTCCTGGTGACGGTCGCCGTCGCCCGGTGGGATCCGGGCGAAGAAGATGTCCGTAGGGCCGTTCTGGGCCTGCGGGGCTGCCAGTGTGAAGTGCGGTGGGTCATATCTCCTCCCGTTGGTCACTCGTACTGAAGCGCTTCGAGGACGTTCAGCCTCGAGGCGCGGCGGGCGGGCAGGATCGCCGCGAGCGTGCCGGCGAAGATGGCGACGACGACGAACGCGGCGAGCGATTTGTACGGGAGCGCGAACACGAGGCCGTACTTCGAGAGCGCGGCGGAGGTGAGGCCGGCGAGGAAGATGCCGACCGCCATGCCCAGCGTCGCGCCGATCAGCGCGGTGACGATGCTTTCGTGGCGGATCATTCGGCGCACCTGACGGCGCGTCATGCCGACCGCGCGCAGCATGCCGATCTCCCGCGTCCGCTCGAAGACGGAGAGCACGAGCGTGTTGATGACGCCGAACATGCTCACGAGCACCGAGAGGCTGAGCAGCAGGTAGAGGATGTTCAGGCTCGTCTTCAGCTGGCTCACCTGGCTGTCCTTGAACTCGTCCGACGTTTGGACCTGGGCGTCTGGGAACGCCCGGACCGCCTGCTCGAGCCGGGTGCTGTTCTCGTCGCTGGGCCCGCCGTTGACGTTGAGCAGAATCCAGGCGTCGTCGTGATTCGCAAATGACCGGTCGAAGGTCGTCTTCGAGATCGCTACCTGCTCGAACGGCGAGCCGCCTTTCGGCTCGTCGAAGATCCCCTTGACGTGGAGCCGAAGGGTCTTACCGGTCGGCGTCGTCAGGGTGAGCGGTGAGCCGATGGTGAGCGCGTGGTCGTCGGCGTAGCGGTCTTTGATGAAGGCGCCGTCGCGGCCGAGTTGGGCGGGGACGCTGCTGGAGCCGCGCGTCCACTTCATGCCGACGACCTTGGTCAGGTTGCCGTCGACGCCGTTCACGCCGATCGACTTGCCGTTCAGTTTGGCGTTGGCGGCGCGGATCTCGGACACGACCTCGACGCCGGGGGTCTTCGTGACTGCTGCGGCGGCCTTGTTCGTGACCGGGTTATTGTCGGCCCTGACAGCGTAGTCGGCGACGAAGAGGTCGTTGACGGCGCTCGTGAAGGAGGACTGAAAGCCTTGTCCGATCACGGCAACGAAGGTGATCAGGGCAAGCCCGATCATGACCGCGGCGGCGGTCGACGCGGTTCGGGCTGGGTTGCGAACGGTGTTCTGGCGTGCGAGCGAGCCGGCGGTGCCGCCGAGGCGCGCGCCCGGCGCTCCGAGCAGGCGGGCGAGGGGACGGACGACGCGCGAGGCGACCATCGCCACGCCAATGAACAGGAGCAGTACGCCGGCGACGAGCGCGACCAGGCGGGTCTTGGTCTCGAGCCCGTGCGCGAAGACGCCGTAGGAGAAGAGCGCCACCGCGACCGCGATCACCGCCGCGGACGTGGGCAGCGCGTAGCGGGCGAAGCGCGATCTCGGGAGCACCGCACCTTCGCGGACGGCCGCGATCGGTGCGATCCGGGTCGCGCGCAGCGCCGGTCGCAGGCTCGCCAGCAGCGCGATCAGCGTTCCCACCGCGAGGCTGACGACGATCGTGCGGGTTGCGAAGACGATTCCGCCACTCGGCAGCTTGAAGCCGGTCGCCTCGAGGAGGGCCTTGAGGCCGACCGCGATCGCGAGACCGAGGAACAGCCCGATGATCGACCCGATGAGGCCGACGACGAGTGCTTCAAGCATGACCGATCCCATGACCTGACGGCGCGAGGCGCCGAGCGTGCGCAGGGTGGCCAGCTCGCGTAGCCGCTGCGCGACCGTGATCGCGAGCGTGTTCGCGATCACGAAGCTGCCGACGAAGAGCGCGATGCCCCCAAAACCGATCAGGAAGACCCTGATGAAGGCCATGCCGGCCTGCGTGTCCTTACTATCCGAGCTCGCCTGCGCGGCTGCGGTCTTCACCTGCGTGGTCGCTGTCAGCAACGGGCGGATCTGGCTCAACAGCTGCGCATCCGAAACGCCGTCCTTGGCCTGGACACGGATCAGGTCGAGCTTGCCCCGCTTGTCGAACAGCCACTGCGCGGTCGCGAGATCGAAGACGGTGATTGTCGCGCTGCCGAGCGAGTCGACCGAGCCGAAGCGAACGATCCCACTAACGCGGTATCGGTGCACGGGACCGTCGGCGAACGCGCCCACCGACTGACCGACGTGGAAGTGGTGCTTGTCGGCCGTGGTCCTGTCGATCGCGATCTGACCGTCGCCGCGCGGCCATTGACCGGAGACGAGCCGGAGCGGGTTCAGGCTCTGGTCGGCCGCGGGGTCGACGCCCACCGCGTTGCCGTTGTCGGCCGTGCCGATCGCGTTGCCGCTGCTGTCGACCAGGCGTGCCTGATCTTCGATCGAAGCTTGGGCCCGGCGAACTCCTGGCAGGCTCTCGACCTTGCGGAGCAGATCGGCTGAGAAGGCCGGCGCCTGTCGCGTCGTGTCGCCGGTGTTGATCGCCTCCTCGGAGCTGACCACAGCGTCGCTCGCTTGGTACGACTGGCTGTAGAGCCCGTCGAAGGTCTTGCCGAGCGTGTCGGTGAGCACGAAGGCGCCGCTGATCATCGCGACGCCGAGCACGATCGCGAACGCGGTCAGCGCCGCCCGGAGCTTGCGGCCGAGCATTCCTTTCAGCGCGACTGCGATCATCGTGCGCTCACCTCCTCCATCGCCGCGACGACATCGCGCGCGGACGACGGTCCAAGCTCCCTGACGATCAGCCCGTCTGCCAGGAAGAGGATCCGATCGGCAATCGCCGCCGCGTGCGCGTCGTGCGTCACCATCACCGTCGTCTGGCCGTAGTTGGAGACCGACTCGCGCAGCAACTCGAGGATCTCGCCACTCGTGCTCGAGTCGAGGTTGCCGGTCGGCTCGTCGGCGAACATGACCGTCGGCCGCGACACGAGCGCGCGGGCGATCGCGACCCGCTGCTGCTGACCGCCCGACAGCTCGGCCGGCCGGTGCGAGAGCCGTTCTGTGAGTCCAACCTTGGCGCTGAGCTCCTCGACCCAGCCGTTCTGCGACTTTCCACCCGCCAGGTTGAGCGGCAGGACGATGTTCTCCCGCGCCGTCAGCATCGGCAGCAGGTTGAAGAACTGGAAGATGAAGCCGACGTGCTCCCGACGCAGCCTCGTCAGCTCGCCATCGTTCAGCTCGGTAATCTCGATGCCGGCGACGGTGACCTTGCCCTCCGTTGGTTTATCGAGACCGGCGAGGATGTGCATCAGCGTCGACTTGCCGGAGCCGGAGGGGCCCATCACCGCGGTCAGCTGCCCGCGAGCGATCTCGAGCGAGACGCCTCGCAGCGCCTTGACGCAGGTATCGCCCTCGCCGTAGCGGCGGGTGACGTCGCTCGCACTCACGACTGTGGCAACGGGCTCCGGGCTGTCCGGCCGCTCCTTCTGCATCACAATCGTTTCCATGTTTCGGCTCCTTTCGTTCTGATCAGCTGGATTCACGGAGTGCGCGGTCGAAGAACGCGATAACCCGCCGCTCGTACTGCTCTGGGTGGGCGTCTAGCCCGCCGGTGTGGCCGGCGTCGGCGATCTTCCAGAGTGTTTTTGGCTCACCCGCCGCCGCATAGAAGGTGGTGTTGAGCTCCTCACCTCCGACCGGGTGGCCGGAGTAGATGAGGAAGAGCGGCCGCGGCGAGATCCGGGCGACGAGATCCTTCAGATTGGGCGGCGGCGCGTGGTTTGAGAAAACGGTGATCGCCGCCGTCTGCGTTGCCCAGAACGGCGCCGAGAGCCACTTGAGCGCGCCCGGCTTTTCCATTTGCTCGCGAATCGAGCGAATGCCGGCCCCCTCGGAGACCACGGCCCTGAGCGCCTTGGTCTCCCCAGCGGTTTGCAGCATCAGCTCGCCGCCGAGTGACAGCCCGAGGCCGCCGATCCGCTCCGGGTCGACGTCCGGTCGGCGTCGGAGGTAGGCGAGCGCGGCCTTCACGTCCCGTTCCCCGCCCCACCGGTAGGGATCGCCCTCGCTTTCACCGGTGCCGCGCGGATCGAAGATCAAGACGCCGTAGCCGTGGCGAGCGAGCATTCGCGCGTGCGCTTGCGGACCGCTGCGGCCGCTTGCCGGCAGCACGATCACGGAGGCTCCGTTCTTCGAGGGCACGTACCAGCCGGCGAGCCTCAGTCCGTCGCTCGTCCTGAAGCTGACGTTCTCGTAGCTCACGCCCAGATGAGCGTGGGGCACGAAGGCGCGGCCAAAGTGCGTGTACCCGTAGGCGAACAAGATCGGGAACGCGATCTCGAAGCCGACGACGGCGGTCGCCACGCCGACGAGCGATCGTCGCAGATAGCGCCGACGCCGGCTCTCGTCGAGTCGCCTCTTCTGCCACAGCTCGGCGGCTCCCAGAGCAACGAGCACGAGCCCAGCAAGCAAAGCCAGTAGCCCTGTGTAGTCGTCGCCTGACACATCGGCCGTAACGGCGGGGTAGCCGCCCTCGACCGCACCGGCCACGAGCCCAAGTAGGCCGAGCGCGAGCGCCATCGTCGCCCGAACACCCGCCCGCACCCGCAGATAGGCAGCAGCAAGGAAGACGAGCACGCCCAGCGGCACGAGACCGCTGACGAGGTGGTCGCCGGCCGCCGTTCCTGGCTCCGGCTGCAAGAGGGAATCATCGAGCAGGTGGACGGCCACGACGCCGGTTGCCAGCAGGAACAGCGTGTTTTTGCGCCGCACGACCGCCGAAAGGCGCGCGAAGGAGCGCTCCGGCGCCCACGAACGCGATGCGGCTGACTCGGTCACGACTGGCTCGTCCTCCTCGCGGGTTCCTCTGATCCCATGACGATGGCGCCGGGTCAGGCGAGCGCCAATGGAGCCTGCAGGCGTCTCGAGGTACGTAAAGCGCACCTCGTCGGTGCGTAAATCGCTGCGCTGGGGGCGCTAGGAGTTGAGGAAGGCGAGGACAGCGAGCACGCGGCGGTGATCGTCGGAGCTCTCCGCCAGCCCGAGCTTTCGGAAGATATTCGTCGCGTGCTTCTGCACCGCGCGCTCTGTGATCACGAGCCGCTCGGCGATGCCCTGGTTCGAGCGCCCTTCGGCCATCAGCTCGAGCACTTCGCGCTCGCGGGGACTGAGCTGTGCGAGTGGATCGTCACCACGACGGCGGCCGAGCAGCTGGGAGACGATCGTCGGGTCGAGGACCGAGCCGCCCTCGCCGACGCGGCGAACCGCAGCCGCAAACTCCCTCACGTTGCTGACCCGGTCCTTGAGCAGGTAGCCGAGCCCCTCGGCCGAGTCGGCCAGAAGCTCTTCCGCCAGGCCGAGCTCGAGGTACTGGGAGAGGACGAGCACGCCGACCGCCGGGTGGCGGGCGCGGATCTCCTGCGCGGCGCGAAAGCCCTCGTCCTTGTGCGTGGGCGGCAGGCGGATGTCGACGATCGCGACGTTCGGCGAGTAGCTGCGCACCTTGAGCAGGAGCTCCTCGGCGGTCGTGCACTGGCCGACCACCTCGAAGCCGGCCTCACCGAGCAGGCGCGTCAGCCCCTCGCGCAAAAGGACGCCGTCTTCGGCAACGACTACACGCACGGGATCTCCGCCTCGACGCGCGTGCCGCCGCCCGCCGGGCTCCAGACGCGCAGCCGGCCCCCCAGCGCCTCCACCCGATCGGCGAGGCCGCGCAGACCGGAACCACCGCGCGTGTCGGCCCCGCCGACGCCGTCGTCGACGACCTCGACCACGAGTTGCCCGTCCACCTGTCGCACGTCGACGGCCGCCGAGGAGGCGCGGGCGTACTTGGCGACGTTGGTCAGGCTCTCCGCGACGACGTAGTAGGCGGCCACCTCCTGTCGCTCCGGCAGGCGCCCATCCAAATCAACTGTCAGCCGCACGGGCACTTGCGCCCGCGCTGCGAGCGTCTTCAACGCGACCGCCAGACCGTGACCGGTCACGACCGCCGGATGGATGCCCTGCGCGAGCTCGCGCAGCTCGTGCAGTGATTCCGTCACCTCGCGTCTCGTCTGCTCTAGCGCGGCCGTCGCGTCTGCGTCGCCCGCGAACCGCTCCTCCAGCAGCCCGAGTTCGAGGGAGAGGGCAACTAGCCGCTGCTGCGCGCCGTCGTGCAGGTCGCGCTCCAGCCGCTGCCGCTCCGCCTGTGCAGCCTCGATAATTCGCGCGCGGGAGCCTCTCAGCTCCTCCAAGCGCGCGCGCAGCTCCGCGTGCAGACGCTCGTTTTCGAGGGCGAACCCGCCCGCCGCGGTCACCGCCTCCAGCAAGGCCGGCTCCTCGCGCAGCGAGAGATCGTGCACCAGCGCCGCCACATGCGTCCCGTCCTCACGATCGATCAACGTAGTCACCCTCCCCGGACTGCTCGACAACTCGATCGCTCGACCGTCGCGGTCCGCATACCGCTCGTACTCAGGAACCCAATACACGACCTCAAGCGACGGATCCCGCAGCGCGGCCCTGAGCGCTTCAACCACGTTGCCTCGAGCGGCCCCTGTCCCAAGCGAAACGATCGCTGGGCCAACGGCGAGCCGCGACTGCAGAAGGCCGATCAGAAAGACAATCGGGGCGAGACCGACCACGAAGAAGGTCGCCCGCCGAAGTGCTTCGACCGCCGGTACCTCGTCGGGGCCCCCGACGAAGACAATGCACAAAAACAGCGCCGCGATCAGCAGCAGCCCAAGCGCAAACGAGTCGACCAGCAGGCCGAGCGGACGGCGCGGCGGCCGGCGCGGACCCCAGCGCCGCGCGGCAAGGACGCCAACCCCGGCCAGGCAGCAGGCGCTGATTCCGATGAACTGCACCCTCAGAGCCGTCTCGACGGCCTGCGGCTTGCTCGCGATCTGGATCAGGTTTCCGGGCCCCGCACCACCTAGCATCATCCGCACCAGACCCACTCCGACCGCAGCCGCATAAGCACCCGCGACCACCACCCGTTCCAGCCGCCCGCTCAGCCGCCCACTCGGATACGCAAGAAACACGTGCAAGAACAGCACCGGCGCCAGCAGATCGAGCGCCACCCCGATCGTGTACACGACGGGCGTGCTCGCCCAATCGAGCGTCGCGAGGAAGTTGACGAACCCGGCAGCGACCATCAACGGGCCAAAGCGGCTGTCGGGCCGGCGCCACCACGCGATCAGGCCGGCACCGATGTAGTTGAGCGTGATCCAGTCGTTGAGGAACACCCGTATCCCGACGTGATCCACCTGGCCGTTCATCAGCGCGAGCGCGAGCGTCGTCGCGGCCGCGGCAACGCCCGCAACGGCGATCGCTGCCAACACGGCCGGTTTCGGTGCCGGCAGGGCAGCGAGTGACCTAAACCGGCGCCAAGCGGCGCGGGAAGGAACACCGATGGCCCGAGAAGGCTCGGCGGTCGCCATCTCGCATCCTCCTCCTCCCGGCTGGAAGCCAGCGCCTGCAGACGGGACCTCCCAGGCGCGACCGCCGAAGCCGGGTCGCGCGCCAGCGGGCGCGGATGAAAGGAAGCGTCCTAGAAGCCGAGGATACTCCGCCGATCCCATGAGTTCCACACCCGCTGCGTTGCCCCTAATGGGCTTCGCCCGCGGTGCCATCTAGGCGCAGCGCGGCCGAGCCTAACTGCACGAACTCCAGTTGCGGCGGGTGTGGAGCCACTCATGGAGCTGCCGTTGTGTATCCAGGCGCACGGCTGCTTCTAGGGACCGAGCGCCTGGATGGGACGACCGCTTAGTCCGCGAACAAGAAAAACCGCCGCTTTGCGGCGGTTTCATGGAGCTAGCCGGACTCGAACCGGCGACCTCCTGGGTGCGATCCAGGCGCTCTCCCAGCTGAGCTATAGCCCCGCGCCCGCACAGTGTAGCCCCGCGAAAGGAGCCTTAGACCGCCGCGGCCAGCGACTCTGCGGG
>JBKPAM010000046.1:0-8419 GCA_046726435.1 Actinomycetota bacterium | reverse complement strand
GCCGGGCGCCACGCGCGCGCCGCGGCGGCCGTGGGGGGCGCGCGACCGCGGCGCGCTCGTGCTGGCGGGCCTGCTCGTCGCGATCGGAGCGCTGTGGCTCTAGCCTCGGTCCAGCGGCTCTCATACCGGTATCCCGGCGCGCACGAGGCCTTGCGAGAGGTTTCGACCGAGCTCGAGCCCGGGGAGGTCGTGGCGTTGCTCGGCCCCTCCGGCGGAGGCAAGTCGACGTTGCTGCGCGCTCTCGCGGGCCTCGTGCCGCACTTCCACGGCGGGCGCTTCTCGGGCCGGGTCGAGGTCGGTGGGCTGGACACTCGGTGCACACGGCCCGCCGACCTCGCCGGCACGGTCGCGACGCTCTTCCAGGATCCCGAGGACCAGGTCGTCTTCACGCGCGTCGAGGCCGAGGTGGCGTTCGGGCTGGAAAACCTCGGCACGGCGCCTGGCGAGATCGCGGTGCGGGTGGCCGAAGCGCTTGCTGCTGTGGGCGCACCGCACCTCGCCGAGCGGAGGGTTGCGGAGCTCTCGGGCGGCGAGCTTCAGCGCGTTTGCCTCGCCTCCGTGCTCGCGCTGGAGCCGCGGCTGCTGCTGCTCGACGAGCCGACCTCGCAGCTCGATCCGGAGGGCGCGGCCGCCGCGATCACGCTCGCGCGGGAGAGCGGCGCCGCGGTCGTTGTCTCCGAGCAGCGGCCCGAGCGCGTGCTCGAGGCCTGCGACCGCGTGCTCTTCCTCGAGGGCGGCCGGCTTCGGGAGGGCGAGCTGCCCTCCGCGTGGCTCCCGCGTGAGGCCGAGCTTCCCGCCGCCGAGCCCTCGGGCCCGGTCGTCTGCCGACTCGAGGACGTCTCGTTCACCTACGACGGCCTGCCGGTCGTCGAGGGTGCCGGCCTCACGGTCGGCCGAGGAGAGATCGTCGGGCTCGTGGGGCCCAACGGGTCCGGGAAGACGACGCTGGCGAAGCTCGCGTCGGGGCTGCTGGAGCCCGCGGCGGGGCGGGTCGAGCGGAGCGGGCGGGCGTGCTACCTCTCGCAGGACCCGGGGCGCTACCTCGCCTGCGAGCGCGCCGACGAGGAGGCGGCGCTCGCGGTCGGCGGAGACCTCGCTCGCGCGCGTGAGGCGTTGGCGTCGGTGGGGCTCGCCGGCTTCGAGGGACGGCACCCACGCGATCTCTCCAGCGGCGAGCGGGAGCGGCTTGCGCTCGCTGCGGTGCTGGTCGCGGAGCCCGACCTGCTCGTGCTCGACGAGCCGACGCGCGGCCTCGACCCGGAGCGAAAGGACGAGCTCGCGACGCTCCTGCGTGCCGAGGCGCCCGGCCGCGCGACGCTCGTGGTCACCAACGACCACGTCTTCGCAGCGGAGGTCTCCGACCGTTGCGTCTCGACCGCTCGGGAGTGGGAGGCCGCGCTTGCCTAAGGTCGCCGCCTTCGGTGCCGTCGCAGCCGCGGTCGCAGCGGCCGGCTGGGCGGCGATCGCGCCGGACGATGCGGCGCTCGCGCTGCTGCTCGTCGCCGTCGGACTGATCGTCGCCGGAGCGGCGTGGCTCGAGAGCGGCCCGGGCTCGAGCAAGGAGCTCGTTCTGATCGCGACCCTGGCTGCCGCGGCCGCGGCTGGTCGCATCCTCTTCGCAGCCGTGCCCAACGTGCAGCCGGTGACGGTGATCGTGGTCGTCTCGGGCGTGGCGCTCGGGCCGCGTGCGGGGATGAGCGTCGGCGGCCTCGCAGCGCTGATCTCGAACTTCTACCTCGGGCAGGGCGCGTACACCCCGTGGCAGATGCTGGCGTGGGGCGCGTGCGGCCTGCTGGGCGGGCTCGCGGCACCGCTCCTGCGGCGGCGCGTGCCGCTCGCGGTGACCTGTTTCGCGCTCGGGTTCGCGTTCGACGCCCTAATGGACGTCTGGGAGTGGCTCAGCTTTTACCCGCACACGTGGCAGGCGTTCGCGGCGCTCTGGGTGCGCGGGGTGTGGTTCGACGCTGCGCATGCGACGGGGAACTTCGTGCTCGCGCTCGCGGTCGGGCCGGAGCTGCGGCGGCTGCTCGAGCGCTACGCACGGCGCCTGAAAGCAGAGGTCGTGTGGGCCTGAGGGCGGTCATCGCGCTCGCCGCGGCAACAGTCGTGGCTGTGTCTGACATCGCGGCAGGTGCCCGCACGCAAGCCTCTTCCGAAGCGCGTGACAGTTTCGTTGCTGTGTCTGACACCGGGGTCACGTACTTGCGGGGACGGCAGGCGCCGAGCGGGGCGTTCTCCGAGCCCGGGGGTGCTCCGGGGCCGTTGCTGACGGCGTGGGCCGCCCTCGGGTTGCGTGCCGCGGGCGCCGACACGGGCCGGGCGCTCGACTACCTGACCGCGCACGAGAGCGGTCTCGCCGAGGCCACAGACGTCGAGCTCGTCGCGCTCGCCGAGAGCGCGCTCGGCCGCCGCCCGGCCGCCCTGCTCGCGCGTATCCACGGCTTCCAGCGGTCGAACGGGCGCATCGGCCCGACCGTCAACTCGACGATCTGGGGGATCCTCGCGCTGAGGCAAGCGGGCGAACGTGCGCCGAAGGGAGCCGTGCGCTTCGTCCTGCGACGGCAGGCGAAGAGCGGAGGCTGGGCCTGGTACGCGGGCGGGCAGCCCGACTCGAACGACACCGCGGCCGCGATCGAGGCCCTTCGCGCGGCCGGCCTGAGCGGCCGGCCGATCCGCCGCGGGCTCGCCTACCTGCACGGCCTCCAGAATCGCGACGGCGGGTTCGAGCTCACCCCGGGCAGAGGCTCCGACGCGCAGTCGACAGCGTGGGCGGTGCAGGCGTTCCTCGCCGCCCGCCGCCCGCCGCCGAAGAGAGCGCTCGCGTACCTCCGCCGTCTGCGCCGCCCGGACGGGAGCTTCCGCTACTCCAAGCGCTACGCGACCACGCCGGTCTGGGTGACCGCGCAGGTTCTGCCCGCGCTCGTGCGCACACCGTTTCCTCTCAGCCGCTGAGCTCTTTCACGTAGCCGAGCCGGGATCACGCCGCCGCGATCCAACCCGGCTCCGGGCGAGCGAGTCGCTCCTCCTCGACCAGCCGGTCGACGAGCCCGTCCTCCCAGTACCACTGCCACGAGAACCAGCGCGGCAGCTCGCGCTCCGGTGCGAGCACCGCGGCGCGTACGCCCGCGACGATCAGCTCGGCGAGCCCGGCGCCTTCCGAGGGCTCCGGAAAGACCTGGTCCCAGCGCGCGAGCTCGCTCGTGTGCCGGTGGGGCTCCTCGTAGACGATGCTCCGGGCCACGACGGCGCCGCAGCGCTCGAGCGGCAGGCGGGTCAGCTTGAGCTCCTTCGGCTTGAGGCCGAGCTCGACACGCAGATCCTCGAGCTCCGAGGGGCCGGCTGCGGCCAGGTGCTCCAGGAGTTGCGCCCAGTCCGGCGCCTCACGCGCCATCCGCTCGATCTCGGCGCGGCAGATCGGGTCGATCAGCTGCGCGACCTCGTCCGTGACCAGCACGTTCTTGCCGCGGTGGATCGCGAGGATCGCGTACCCGCGGGCGCCGAGCTCGCCGAACCAGCCGAACTTCGTGCGCGGCCACTGGCCGAAGCCCGGGCTGCCGGGTGCGTAGGGCTCCTCGTGGCAGGCCTCGAACAGGCTCGGGAGGGCGGAGTCGGCGGTCCGGGTCAGGAGGCCGCGGTTGAGCAGGAACTCCTCGGCCTCGTCCAGCGAGCCCAGCGCACGGTCCGGCGTCAGCCGGCACTCGTAGGCTCGGCGCTCGCGAAGCTCCTCCATACTCGCCGCGTGCCTCATCGAACTGCAGCCATTGTGACCATCGGGAACGAGCTGGTCTCCGGCGACACCGTAAACACGAACGGCTCGTGGCTCGCGGCCAGGCTCGAGGAGCTGGGGCTCGAGGTGCTGCTGGTCGCGGCGCTGCCGGACGAGAAGCAGCGAATCGCGGCGTTCGTCCGCGCGCAGGCTGCGGAGGCGGATGTGGTGCTGGTGACCGGCGGCCTCGGCGGGACTCCGGACGACGTCACTCGCGAGTCGATCGCGGCGAGCTTCGGCGTGCCGCAGGAGGAGCAGCCGGAGGTGGCCGCCGCCCTGCGGGCGCGCTTCCGCCGCGATCCCGAGTACGCGGCGCGCTGGGCTCTGCTTCCGGCGGGGAGCAGGCCGCTCGAGAACCCGCTCGGCGGCGCTCCCGGCTTCGTGATCGGGAACGTCTACGTGCTGCCGGGGCTCCCGGCCGAGATGGAGGCGATGTTCGAGACCGTCGTGGCGGAGCTGGCCGGCGGCAGCCCCATCGGCTCGTGGCGGCACACCTACCGCACGACGGAGAGCCGGATCGTCGGCGTGCTCGAGGCCGGCGGCGAGCACTACCCGGAGGTGCGCGTCGGCTCGTACCCGAGCTTCGGCGCCGGTGGGAGCACCGTCGAGGTCGTGCTGAAGTCGTCCGACGCCGAGGCGCTCGCCGCGGCCGCCGCCTGGTTCGAGGGAGCGCTGAGCGGGCTAGCCGATTAACGCACCCGGCCGGAGGCCCTGCTAGGGTGGCGGCGGTCGCCCGATGCGGGCAGTCGCGTGACCTGCCCCGCATGCGACCAACCTCATCTCTCGAGCGTCTTCCCATCTCCCCCTTCCAGGGGTTGGCGACGCTGCGGCGAATTGCCGATGCGGTAGAGGTGAAGGTGGGTCGCCGTACTCTGATCGTTGCGCTCGTCCTGGTCTCGGGCGCCGGCGTGGCGCTGCTCGTCCGGCGGACCGGCTCCAGCGTCTTTCAGGCGGCCGCGACACCCGACTGGCGCTTCCTTCTCGCCGGACTGATGGTTTGCGCGGCGGTGCAGCCGCTGCGCGCGCTGGCCTGGACGTCGACGGTGCGCTCGCCGGTGGGCTTCCGGGCGATGTACGCCGCGAGCTCGGTTGGCTCGTTCCTCGACACGGTTCTTCCGGGCAGGATGGGCGAGGCCTCGAAGGTCGCAGTGCTGAAGGTCGCCGCCGGCCCGCGCTGGCCCGGCTTCTCGCGTGCCGGAGGGAGCCTCCTGTGCGCGCACCTGCTGGAGATGGTCGCCTTCGTGCTCGTCGGTGCTGCCTCGGCGTTCTTCCTCCCGGTTCCGGGCTGGGCGAAGCTCGCGATGGTCGTGGGCCTGCCGCTCGCGGCCGGCGGGCTCTTGCTTGTTTCTGTCCTGCACCACAAGGTGAGCCACCGGCTCCCGCAGGGCGTCGGCTCTTTCCTCGCCGGCGCGGCGGCTCCAAAGCGCGTGATGCTGCGCGCGGGTGTGATCCTCGTCGTGACCTGGGTCGTCCGCTGGTTCGGCGTCCTCTTCTTGCTCCATGCTGTAGGCGTGCACGTCGGCGTCGGCTCGGCTCTGCTCTACATGGTCGTGACCGGGCTCGCCAACACGATGCCGTTCCTCCCGGGGAACGTCGGCATCTACCAGGGCGCCGCGCTCGGCGCGCTCGCGATGGCGGGCCATGGCGGCACGAGCGCCGCCGCCGCCAGTGTCTTCACGCCTGCCGCCGGCAGCCTCGCCACCGCGGCCGCCGCGCTCGTCGGGCTCGCGTTCTACGGCCGCCGGGTCGGCGACCTGCGCCGCGCGGCCGTCAAGTTCTAGCCGAGCTTCGACGGATCCGCGGGCTGCCCGTCCCGGCCGACGTAGCCGCCCTTCGCGCCAACGACCAGCATGACGAGATCCTCGTCGCCGACGCTCGTGATCTGCCGCGGTGTCGTCGACTCGACGTGGCAGAGCCCGCCCGGCCCCAGCTCCCGCGACTCGCCCGGGAGCGCGAACCGCCCGCGGCCCGCGTGGACGAAGTACAGCTCGTCGTGCTCATCGTGATAGTGCGGCCGCGACTCCACCCCGGGGGCGAGGACGACCACGTTCACGCCGAAGGCGGTGACACCGAGCTCCCGGCGCACCTTGCGAAAGACGTCCTCGCCCATTTTGTCGATCGACCCGAACGCGTAGCCCATCGGCGCGAGCCTAACGCTGGGCGATGCGTTCACCCCGGGGTCAGATCTTGCACTGCCACATTTCAGTCACAAATCTGTGCCAACCGGAGGGTCCGTCCACTTCTCCGTCCGGTTGTCACAGTCTCGGCACTCGAAGACAGGGAGATTCCGAGGCGCGTGTGGCAATGCAAGATCTGACCCCGGGTTTAGGCGCTGGGCGTCGCCACCGGCTCATGCGCTCACGGGCGTGAGCGGCGGCTCACCGCGCTCGACGGCGAGAACGTTGTCGACGACGAGGCGAGTCATCTCCTCCCGCGTCTGCAGCGTGGCGCTGCCTACGTGTGGCGTGAGGACGACGTTGGGGAGGTCGAGCAGCTCGCGCGGAACCGCCGGTTCGTGGACGAAGACGTCCAGGCCCGCCCGGATACGCCCCGAGACGAGCTCCGCCACAAGCGCCTGCTCGTCGACGATCTCGCCGCGGGCCGTGTTGACGAGGCACGCGCCGTCACGCAGGAACGCGAGCCGGCGAGCGTCGACGAGGCCGGCAGTCTCCGCGGTCAAGGGGGCGTGGATCGTCACGAGGTCCGACTCCGTGAAGAGCGCGTCGAGCTCGCGGAATTCGGCCATGTCCGTCTCGACGGGCCGCCGCTGCGTGTAGAGCACGCGCAGCTCGAAGCCCTGGGCCCGCCGAGCGACGGCGGTGCCGATTCGCCCGAGCCCGACGATCCCGAGCGTCGACCCGGTCACGTCCGCGGCGAGTCCCCCTTCCGACCACGAGCCGGTCCACGCGCCCGAGCGAACGAAGCGGTCTGCCTCGACGACCTGCCGCCTGACCGCCAGGATCAACGCGAAAGCGAGGTCGGCCACCGCGTCGTCCAGCACACCCGGCGTGTTGGTGACCACGACTCCGCGCGCGGCGCAGGCCGCGAGGTCGATGCGGTCGTAGCCGACGCCGAAGTTGGCGACGATCCGCAGGTTGGGGAGAAGCTCGAGCGGCACCGGCTCGTTAGCCGCGATGAGGCCCTCGACATCCTCCCGAGCTCCCTCGAGCCCGGACAGCGGCAGCACCTCGACGTCCTCGAGCTCGTCGAATGCCGGGCCGGGGTACCGGCGGGTGGCGAGGACCTTCATCGGATTGACCCGCGGGCGCGAGCGTGATTCAGTCGCCTCGACCCGATCGAGGAGGGAACGATGAGCGTGTCCGCCAACTCCGGGCCCCCCGGCAGGCCCCGCGGAATCGGCTTCGGGATTCTCCTGTACATCGTCACGCTCGGCTTCTACGGCTGGTACTGGGCCTTCGTGACCGAGGAGGAAATGCGCCAGCACACCGGCGAGGGCCTCGGCGGGATCCTGGGCCTCGTCATCTGGATCTTGCTCACACCCGTGATGGGCTTCGTGGTTCCGTCCGAGATCGGAAAGATGTACACGCGGGACGGGCAGTCTCCGCCGGTCACGGGGTGGACGGGCCTGTGGTTCTTCCCGTTTGGCGTCTTCGTGATCCCAGCGATCGTCTGGTTCGTGAAGGTGCAGGGAGCGCTGAACCGGTACTGGGAGGCGAGAGCGCCGCAAGCGCCCGTCGCTGCTCCGGCGGCATCACCCGAGACGGACTAGGCCGACTGACCGCCGACGCTCGCCGCGATCTGGTCGATCGCGGCCTGCTCGGCCGGGCTCACGCTCTCGCCTTCCTCCTTGTGGGCGGCGGCGACCCGCTTCGCGAGCGAGACAACGAAGTTCCGGTAGTCGTCGACCTCCTCGGGGGTCGCCTTGCTCTGCAGCAGCGCGACGGCGTCGCTCAGCTGTGTCGGGCCCTCCTGCTGGAGCTTCTCGGGAGAGCCGTAACGATGGCGGTCGATCTCCGGCTTCGCGGAGACGATCTCGTCGAGCAGCTGGCTCTCGCCGTGCTGCTGCCGGGCCTCGGCGTAGGCCTTGGCCAGCGCGAAGCTCTCGCGGAAGCTGCCGCCGCGCGCCGAGGTGAGGACGAGCATCCCGGCGACCGGCGGTCCCTCCAGCACGGTCTTCCACTCCCCCTCGGTGAATGCGCTCTTTCCCGTCATGCCACCTCTCCCTTCCGACTCGGGTGTCGCCTCACGTATCCCGCCCGCCGCTAGCATCGGCCGCGTGGCAGTCGCATCGCCAGAACGCTATCTCGCCGACCTGAATCCGGCGCAGCGCGAGGCGGTCCTGGCCACCGAGGGCCCGCTGCTCGTCGTCGCCGGAGCCGGCTCCGGAAAGACGCGTGTGCTCACCTACCGGGTGGCGCATCTCATCCACGCATGCGGCGTGAAGCCGAACGAGATCCTCGCGATCACCTTCACGAACAAGGCCGCGGGCGAGATGCGAGAGCGGCTCGAGGACCTGCTCGGCCCGGTGGCCCGCACGATCTGGATCCTGACCTTCCACGCCGCCTGCGGTCGCATCCTGCGCCGCGAGGCGCCGCGCCTCGGCTACCGCACCAACTTCACGATCTACGACCAAGCCGACCAGGTGCGGCTGACGAAGGCCTGCCTCGAGGAGCTCGAGCGCGACCCCAAGCG
>JBKPAM010000045.1:0-6567 GCA_046726435.1 Actinomycetota bacterium | reverse complement strand
GTCCGGGGGTCGCGCCGTAGCTGCTCCAGGACGCGGAGGGCGACGGAACCGGTCACGCGACCGCTCAGAGCGCCTCCTCGACGAGGTGGAGGAACGCGGCGTCGAGGTCGGGCTCGCCCGTGCGGGCGCGGAGCTCGTCGGCCTGAGCCAGGAGCCGTCCCTCGCGAAGGAGGAGCAGCGCGTCACAGCGGTCGGCCTCGTCCATCACGTGACTCGAGACGAGGAGCGTGGTGCCGCGCTCGGCGAGCTCGTGAAAGAGCTCCCAGAGGTCGCGCCGGAGCACCGGGTCGAGGCCGACGGTCGGCTCGTCGAGCACGAGGAGCTCCGGCGAGCCGAGCAACGCCGTGGCGAGTGAGACCCGCACCCGCTCGCCGCCCGAGAGCCGGCTCACGATGCGCCCGGCGTGCGTCTGGAGCGCCACCTCCACGAGCACGCGGTCGACGGCATCGTGCGGCTGCGCGAGCACGCGCGCGAAGAAGCCGAGGTTCTCGCGCACCGTGAGGTCTCCGTAGACCGACGGCGCCTGGGTCATGTACCCGACGCGAGCTCGCAGGGCCGGCGAGCCGGCCGGGTGGCCCAGCACGCCGACGGCGCCGCCGGCGACCTTCTGGACGCCCACGATCGCCCGGATGAGCGTCGACTTGCCGCTTCCGCTCGGCCCCAGCAGGCCGGTCACCGAGCCGGAGGCGACCTCGCAGCCGAGCCCCGGGAGACGACCGCACCGCCACGGAAGATTCGGAGATCCTCGATGCGGATCGCCGGCTCGGTCATCGCGCTGCCATCCGTTGACGAAGCCTAGGGCGCGCCTCGGCGAGATTGCCCCATTTGGATCAGTCGGCACCCACGTCGGCCTCGCTTCGCTTGCGCGATGCCCAAGGTCTTTCGCCGGGCGGCGGGCGCAGTCTCCCTGCCCGTACGCGTGTTTGTGTGCTGTTTCGCCGTCGCCGTCGGCGTGCTCGTGCTCCAGTCCGGCACTGCCAGGGCGAAGCCGCGGAAGCACGCGAAGAGGCACCACCACGTGGTGCGCCACCGGCACCATGCGCACCGAAGCCACCACGCGCGCCGGCACCGGCTCCGCCATCGACACCGCGTTCGGCGCCACCACCGCCATGCGCGGCCGCACGCCGCGCGGCCCCGGCGCTTGCGGCGCCTCAGGATCGAGCACCGGATCGTCCTGGCGGCACGACGCGCGCTCGGTGTTCGCTACCGCTGGGGCGGCGGCTCGCCTCGAACCGGCTTCGACTGCTCGGGCCTGGCGATGTGGGTCTACCGGCGCGTCGGCGTCTCGCTCCCGCACTACACCGTGGCGCAGTGGCGCTACGGGCCCGGGTTCCACGGAGGGAGCTGGCCCCGGGCGATCTGATGTTCTTCTCGGGCCTCGGCCACGTCGGCATCTACGTCGGCCACGGCGCGGTGATCCACGCTCCGCGCCCCGGCGCCAGGGTCCGCGTCGAGAGCCTGAGCGGCTGGCTCGGCTCCAGCTACGACGGCGCGCGGCGCCTCGTGCTCACCGGCTGAGCCGGTGGTCAACGTTCCGCGGCCGGCCTAGACTGGTTGACCTGGGCCGTCAACGGGCAGATGCTGCTCCGGCAGCAGAAGCAGGAGGCGACATGAGCCAGGTATCGGAGATCCTCGACCAGAAGGGTCACAACGTGTTGAGGATCGAGGCAGGCGCTTCGGTCTACGAGGCGGTACAGCGAATGGTCGAGGCGAACGTCGGGTCGCTGCTCGTGACCGAGGAGGGGGAGATCACCGGGATCGTGACCGAGCGCGACTACCTCCGCCGCGTCGCGGTCGACCCGGGCGACGACAGGGAGACGCCCGTGCGGGCGATCATGTCCTCGCCGGTGGTGGTCGTGACCCCGGAGACCTCGATCGACGAGTGCATGGCGCTGATGACCAACCGCCGGATCCGGCACGTTCCGGTCGTGGACGCCGGCGAGGTGGCGGGCATCGTCTCGATCGGCGACGTCGTCAAGTTCAAGTCGAGGGAGCAGAGCTTCGAGATCCAGTTCCTGCAGGACTACATCGCCGCGCGCTAGGCGCATAGACACAGTTAGTGGCCGCGGTTGCCCGTGTCGCGGTCGTTCGCGAGCCGATCCCAGAGGTTGTCGACAAGCCGGCTCACCTGAGGCCGCCAGACGGCACCCGCGAGCGTGAAGGCGCCCGCTGCGAACACCTTGGCGCCGGACTTCGTCTCGTAGTAGGTCATGTGGGCGGTGACGCCGGGCCTGAAGATGTTCGGGATCGCCGCGACGATCTTGGTTTGTGGAGGCGAGCTCGGCGCAACCGCGTCGATCTCGATCCCGGCGTTCCCGAATGAGGAGCCGTCCTGCAGGCCGGTGCCCGCGAACAGCCAGGGCGTCGACGCGGCGTTCCGAACCTTCCAGGAGCCGCGGTGCGTGCCGCTGTCGTTCCCCCGGTACTGCACGCCGATCAGCGCGGCTTCCGGCCGCCCGAGCTGACGCCACTGCTTCGTTCTGGTCATCACGCCGCCGCGGATGCGGATCTGCCAGAAGAAGTTGTTCGCGGAGAGGAACATGAGGTTCCCGCCACGGTTCCGGAAGCTGGTGACGACGTCGTACTCATGAGTGGTCACGTACTCGTGGTGGCCGGGAAAGATCATCAGGGCATAGGCGCGTGCGAGCTCGCGTCCACTCGGGACGCGATTCAGCTCCGCGTCCGAGAGGTAGTCGACCCGCTTGCCCGTCGCCGCCAGCCAGCGGAGGAAGGGCTCGTCGTAGTACTTGTAACGCATCGGCACTCCGCGGTAGAGGAACGCGCGTCCGAGCCGCGCCGTGTGCCGATGCCAGTCCGCGTACCAGGTGTCGCCGACGTGATCGCCGTCCTCGTCGCGGTAGTTGTACGCCTGCCAGGTCTCCGTCGGCATGACGACCGCGACGCGGTGCTCGCCTAGCCGGCGCGGCCGGAGGACGAACGGTGCGTAGCCGACGCGGCCGCCCCGAGCGGTAAGGCGCGCGAAGTAGACGCCGCTCGGCCAGTTGCCGATGTGAACCGACACCGCACGGCCGGGCCGGACGCTGCCCAGCGCCCTGCGGCCGGAGACGCTGGAGCCGGTCATGACGTCGGTCGCGACGATCTTCTGCGTCTCGAGACCGGCGTGGAAGAACTGAAGCGTCACGCCCTTGGCCTTCGAGACGAAGACAAGCCGAGCCTTCGAGCCCGGGCCGTAGCTCTGGCGTGGGAAGGACGCTTCGACCCTGGGGCGCTTCGAGTCGATGAGCCGGGGGTCCCGCCCGTCCAGGTCGTCCGCGTCCATCGCCTCGGCGCTGGGCTCCGCGTCTGACGCGCGGGGTGCGCTCACGGGGCGGGCCGGGAGGGAGAGGAAGAGGGCGCTCCCCAGGGTGCCGAGGAGCAGGAGAACACTAGGGCCGCGGCGAACCCGCCGCGTATGTGGGGTGTGCGCTGAAGTGAGCATGGCCCGACGCTCGGGCGGGCCACAAACCGCCCCTCAACCGCGGGCCAACAGCTGGTTAACAAGACGGCGAATCCAGGGCTAGCGCCGTCTCGGGCGGGGCCTTTTCGCCGGAAGTTCCAGGTGATACAAACGGAGGTCATGGCGGGGATCGGCGCCGGTGGCTGAAACGACGGACGACCGGCTCGCGGCCGCTCCTTCCGGCGCCGCGCTCGACTTCCGGATCCTCGGTCCGCTGGAAGTCCTCGACGCGGACGAGCGTCCGGTCGCGCTGGGCGGCCAGAAGCAGCGGGCGGTGCTCGGGCTGCTGCTGCTCGAGCGCGGGCGCGTCGTTCCGACCGAGGTCCTGGTCGACCGCCTCTGGGGCGAGGACCCGCCGCCCACCGCGACCACATCGCTCCAGAACACGATCTCGCGGCTGCGGAAGCTGCTCGGCCCGGAACGGCTGATCACCAAGCCGCCCGGGTACGCGGTGAGCCTCGGAGAGGACGAGCTCGACCTAGCCCGCTGCGACCGGCTGGTCGAGAGGGCGCGCGAGCTCAAGCCCGAGCCGCGAGGGGCGCTCCTCCGCGACGCGCTGGCGCTCTGGCGCGGGCGGCCACTGGCCGACTTCGGCTACGAGACGTGGGCGCAGGGCGAGATCGGGCGTCTGGAGGAGGTGCGCTCCTCACTGCTCGAGGACCGCATCGACGCCGACCTCGAGCTCGGGCGGCACAGCGAGCTCGTCGGGGAGCTGGAGTCGCTCGTTGCGGAGCACCCGCTCCGGGAGCGCCTCCGCGGCCAGCTCATGCTCGCGCTGTACCGCTGCGGCCGGCAGGCGGAGGCGCTCGAGGCGTATCAGGACGCAAGGCGGGTTCTCGTCGAGGAGCTCGGTATCGAGCCGAGCGCGCCGCTCCAGCAGCTCTCCCGCTCGATCCTCAGGCAGGAGGCAGGGCTCGAGCCGGTCGCCGCCTCGGCACCGCTCGCCGGCCACTACCGAGAGCTCGTCGACGCGCTCTTCGCGGGGCGCCTCGTGCCGGTGCTCGGAGCAGGGGCGCACGCCGACACGCAGCACGGGCGCAACGGGATCGCACCGGGGGTCGACGACGCGGCGGACTACCTCGCGCGGCAGTTCGACTGCCAGCCCGCGCGGCTGGCGCAGATCTCCCAGTACGTCGAGGTCACGCGCGGCTCGGGCCCGCTCTATGACGAGCTGCACTCGCTCTACGACGCCGACTTCGACCCATCCCCGGCTCACCGGCTCGTGGCGCGCCTGCCGGCGCTCCTGCGCGAGCGCGGCGCTGCCCAGCTGCTGGTCGTGACGACGAACTACGACCTGGCGCTCGAGCGAGCCCTCCTGGACGAGGGGGAGGAGTTCGACGTCGTCTCGTACCTCGCGGTGGGCCCCCATCGCGGCCGCTTCGTTCACGTCGCTCCCGACGGGCACGCCCGGGTCATCGAGATTGCGAACGAGTACGGCGAACTGGCCCCGGACCGCCGCACGGTCGTCCTCAAGGTGCACGGGCAGGTCGACCGCCGCCCCGAGCGGGAGTGGGAGAGCTTCGTGGTCAGCGAGGACGACTACATCGACTACCTCGCGCAGACCGAGCTGGCGAGCCTGGTGCCTGTGACGCTGACAGCGCGCCTGCGGCGGAGCCACTTCCTCTTCCTCGGCTACCCGCCTCACGAGTGGAACTTCCGGGTCTTCCTGCACCGCCTCTGGGGCGGGCAGAAGGTGAGCTACCGCTCGTGGGCGGTCGAACCGAAGCCCGACGCCCTCGAGCGCGAGTTCTGGCGGCACGTGGACGTCGACCTGCTCGACGTCCCGCTCGACCGCTACGTCGGGGAGCTCGCAGCCCGAGCTGCGGAGAGACCGGCGTGACCGAGGTCGTCGCCCCGCCGGCGAGCCCGTACAAGGGCCTGGCGCCCTTCGAGGACTCCGAGCTCGACGCAACGTTCTTCTTCGGCCGAGAGCGCGAGCGGGAGATCATCGCCGCCAACCTGATCGCCTACCGCCTGACCGTGCTCTACGGGGCGAGCGGCGTTGGCAAGAGCTCCGTCCTGCGCGCGGGGGTCGTGTACCAGCTGCGGCGGCAGGCTCTGGAGAACAAGGAGCTGCTCGGCCACCCGCAGCTGTCGATCGCCGCCTTGTCCGGCTGGAGCGGCGACCCGGTGGCCGAGCTCCTCGGCGACGTGCATCGAGAGCTCATGAGGGTCTTCGGCGAGGAGCTCGTGGCGGCGCCGAAGGAACGCCTCGCCGACTCGCTCGAGACCTGGTGCTCGGAGCTCGGCTGCGAGCTCTACCTCGTCCTCGACCAGATGGACGAGTACTTCCTCTACCACGAGGACGACGAGGCCTTCGCGCGGGAGTTCGCGGAGGCCGCGACTCGTGAGGGGCTGCGGGTGAACTTCCTCGTGGCGATCCGCGAGGACATGCTCGCCAAGCTCGATCACTTCAAGGGCCGGATCCCGAACCTGTTCTCGAACTACCTTCGGCTCGACCATCTCGACCGCGATGCCGCACGGGCCGCGATCGAGGGGCCCATCAGGCGCTACGACGAGCTGGTCGCGCCCGATCTGCGGGTGTCGATCGAGTCGGCGCTCGTCGAGGCCGTGCTCGATCAGACCGTTGCGGGCCGGGTCAGGCTGGTCGACGACGAGCCGTCGGAGGAGTGGGCCGAGCGTCCCGGCCGCGTCGAGGCGCCGTATCTCCAGCTCGTCATGCAGCGCCTGTGGGAGGAGGAGCAACGCTCGGGCTCGCGGACGCTGCGCCTCTCGACGCTCGAGCGCCTCGGCGGGGCGACGCAGATCGTGCGCACGCACCTCACCGCGGCCCTCGATGCCCTGACCCCGCCCGAGCAGGACCTGGCCGAGACGCTCTTCAACTACCTCGTCACGCCCTCCGGGACGAAGGTCGCGCACGGCCTCGGCGACCTGGCCCAGTACGCAGCGGTGCCCGAGGAGACCGTCGTGCCAGTCCTGTCGGCTCTCGCGCAAGACCGAATCGTTCGCCGGGTCACCGACGGCGGCGAATCGAACGGCGGCCGATACGAGATCTACCACGACGTGCTCGCGGAGCCCGTCGCCGCTTGGCGAGCGCGGCATGCGGCCGACCGGCAGCTCGCCGAGGAGCGGCGCGAGGCGGAGCGCCG
>JBKPAM010000044.1:0-7882 GCA_046726435.1 Actinomycetota bacterium | reverse complement strand
CGGAACGCCATCGTCATGGCCCGGGCCGGGTTCTCACCCGAGGGATCGGGCTCGGTGATGTGCTGTGCGTCGGAGGAGAGGCCGTAGCCGAGTAGCTCCGCGTAGATCTTCGCTCCGCGCGCCCGCGCGTGCTCGAGCTCCTCCAGCACGACGACCGCGCCGGCCTCACCCATCACGAAGCCGTCGCGGCCTGTGTCGAAGGGCCGGCTCGCCTTCTCGGGCTCGTCGTTCCGCCGTGAGAGCGCCCGCATCGCGCTGAAGCCGGCGATGCCGACCTCCGTGATCGGGGCCTCCGTCCCTCCGCAGAGCATCACGTCGGCGCGGCCGAGGCGAATCGCATCGAGGCCGTCGCCGATCGCCATGTTCGAGGCGGCGCAGGCCGTGCACTGCGAGCTGAGCGGGCCCTGCGTCCCGAGCTGCATCGAGACCCAGGCGGCGCCCATGTTGGGGATGATCTCCGGGATCGAGAACGGGTTCACGCGGTCGGGGCCGCGCTCCAGCAGTTCGCTGTGGCAGTCCTGGAAGGCCTTGAGGCCGCCGATGCCGGTCGCGATCGCCGCGCCGATCCGGTCGGGCTCGTCCGCGATCGAGATGCCGGAGTCCGCCTCCGCCTGGCGCGCAGCCGCGACGATCAGGTGCGCGAAGCGGTCCATGCGGCGGGCCTGCTTGCGGTCGATGAACTCCGTGGGGTCGAAGTCCTTCACCTCGCACGCGAAGTGCACGGCGTAGTCGCTCGAGTCGAACTGGGTGATCTCGGTCGCACCGGAGCGCCCGGCCACGAGGCCGGCCCAGGTCGACTCGGGGTCGTTACCGAGCGGGGTCAAGGCGCCTAGGCCGGTGATCACAACCCTGCGCCGTCCGTTGAAGCTTCCGTCAGTCATGCTCACATTCCGAGTCCGCCGTCGACGAGGAGCACCTCGCCCGTGATGAAGGCCGCCTCGTCAGAGCAGAGGAAGCGTACCGCCCCCGCGATGTCCTCAGGCTCGCCGAGCCTGCCGAGCGGCGTGTTGGCGAGCATCGCCTCCTGTGCGTCCTCTGGGAGCACGTCGGTGAGCCGGGTGTTCACGTAACCGGGCGCGATCACGTTGGCGCGGACGTTGCGGCTGCCGAGCTCGCGGGCGAGCGACTTCGTGAAGCCGATGATCCCGGCCTTCGAGGCGCCGTAGTTCGTCTGGCCCCAGTTCCCGTGGATTCCGACGATGCTGGAGACGTTCACGATCGAGCCGGCGCGCTTCTTCATCATCCCGCGGATGGCTGCACGGCAGGTGTAGAAGACCGACGAGAGGTTCGTCTCGATGACCTCACGCCAGTCGTCGTCCGGCATCCGCGCCAGCAGGCCGTCGCGTGTCACGCCCGCGTTGTTGACGAGGATGTCGAGGTTGCCGGCCTCCTCGACCAGCCGCTTGGCCTGCTCGGGGTCGGAGACGTCGGCCTGCAGCGCCCTGCAGCCACCCTCTTGCGCGACGGCCTCCGCTTCCTCGCCGCCGGAGCGGTAGCTGAACACGACCTCCGCGCCCGCGCGCGCCAGTTCGAGCGCAACCGCCCGGCCGATCCCCCGCGAGCCGCCGGTGACCAGAGCGGTCTTGCCGTCGAGTTCGCAAAACCCCTCAGGCAGAGGTGAGCGTCTCCCGTAGCTTTTCCAGCGAGGCCAGGTCGCCCACAGGGATCGCCTTTACGCTCCTGTCGATCCTCTTCAGTAAACCGGTCAGGACGTTCCCGGGACCCACCTCGACGAATACCTTGACGCCTTGGCGCATCAGCTCGCGCGCGGCCTGCCTGAAGCGAACCGGCGCCGTCAGCTGCTCGACCAGGAGCGCTGCCATCCGCTGCGCCGGCTCGATCTTCGCGGTCACCGTCGAGACGAACGGCGCGATCGGGTCGTTGATCTTCGCGCGCTCGATCGCGGGCCGCAGCCGCTCGGCCGCGCGCTCGACCAGAGGGCTGTGGAAGGCGCCGGAGACGCGCAGCTTCACAGTCCGCCGCGCGCCCTCGTACTCGGCCACGCTGCAGCACTCCTCGACCGAGCGGTTCTGCCCCGAGATGACGATCTGACCGGGACAGTTGTAGTTCGCGGGCCACACGTTCGAGATTCGCGCGCAGAGGCCCTCGACGACCTCGTCCTCGAGGCCGAGGATCGCGGCCATCGAGCCCGGGTTCTCGCGCGCGGCCTCGGCCATCGCAAGCCCGCGCTCGCGCACGAGCGCGATCGCGTCGTCGGCAGAAAGCGCCTGTGCGGCGGCGAGAGCCGCGAACTCGCCGACCGAGTGGCCGACCACGAAGTCGGGCTGGTAGCCCTCGGCGCGCAGCGCCGCGAGCACGGCGAGGCTCGTCGCGACGAGGGCGGGCTGCTGCACCTCCGTCTGGACGAGCTCCTCCTCTGGAGCCTCGAAGCAGAGCCGGACGAGGTCGAGGCCGGAGGCCTCGCTCCCGCGGCGGTAGACCTCCATCGCCTCCGGCACAGCGAGAGCGATCTCCCGGCCCATGCCCACCTCGAGCGAGCCCTGGCCAGGGAAGCAGAATGCAATCTTCTCGGCACTCATCCGTGTCCTCCGTTTGTCCATTCGATCAAACCGGAGCCCCAGGTGAGCCCCGCACCCATTCCCGTCATCAGCACGAGCTCCCCCGCCTGGAGCCTTCCGTCGGCCTTCGCGTCGGCGAGCGCCAGCGGGATCGATCCCGACGAGGTATTCCCGTACCGGTCGACGTCAACCACGACTTTCTCTTCGGGAATCCCGAGCTTCTGCCGCGCGTGCTCGATGATCCGGACGTTCGCCTGGTGGGGCACGTAGACGTCGACCTCGTCGACCGTGCGTCCGCACTCGGACAGGACCGCCTCGGCCGAGCTGACGAGGACACGCGTCGCGAACTTGAAGACCTCGCGGCCGTTCATCCTCACGAAGTGGAGGTGCTCGGCAACGGACTCGGCGCTGGCGGGCGCCCGCGAGCCGCCGCCGGGAAGGTAGAGCTGCGGCCCGCCCGAGCCGTCGGCGCCGAGCTCGAAGCCGAGGAAGCCGCCGTCCGCGACCCGCTCGAGCACCACCGCGCCCGCCCCGTCGCCGAAGAGCACCGCGGTGCTGCGGTCGCTCCAGTCCATGATCTTCGAGAGCACGTCGCCGCCGACGATCAGCGCTCTTTGCGCCAGCCCGCCGGCCAGCATCCCGTAGCCCTGCGCGAGCGCGTACATGAAGCCGGTACAGCCGGCCGAGAGGTCGTAGGCGCCGGCGTCTGACGCACCGAGCCGGTCGGCGAGGATCGCGGCGGTCGATGGAAATGCCATGTCGGGCGTGACCGTGGCCACGATGATGAGATCGATCTGCGAGCCCTCGAGACCTGCTTCCTCGAGCGCCTGCAAGGCGGCGGGGAGGCAGAGATCCGAGAGCGCCTCCTCGGGCGCCGCGATCCGCCGCTCCCGGATGCCGGTGCGCTCACGGATCCACTCGTCCGAGGTGTCCATCAGCTCGGAGAGGTCGTCGTTCGTCAGCACGCGCTCGGGCACGTGGCACCCGAGGCCGGTGATCGAGATCGCGACGCCGTTCGCGGTGCCGATCACGTCTGCTCCACGGCAAAGGTCAACGTCCCGCGGGCAGCCAGCTGCTCGCCGACGCGAGCCGTCGCCTTTCCCTTGCCCACCGGCCCGCGCACGGCCTCGAGCCGGCACTCGAAGACCAGCTCGTCCCCGGGCTCGACGATCCGCTTGAACCGCACGTCGTCGATCCCCGCGAAGAGCGCGAGCCGGCCGCGGTTCTCGTCCTGCGACAGCACCGCCACAGCGCCGGTCTGGGCCATCGCCTCGACGATCAGCACGCCGGGCATCACGGGACGGCCAGGGAAGTGGCCCTTCAGGTACCACTCGTCGGGCCGCACGGTCTTGCGGGCCACGACGCGCTCGCCGGGCTCGAGCTCGAGGACCTCGTCGATCAGGAGGAACGGCTCTCGGTGAGGCAGGATCGCCTCGATCTCCTCGCGGCCGAGCGTCACGCGGCTGCGTCGTCCGTGAGCCGTGCGCGCAGGCCGGCGCGGGCGCGGTGCGCGTAGCACTTCGCGGTCCCGACCGGCATCCCCGACTGCTCGGAGATCTCCGCGAACGAGAAGCCGAGCGCGTCCTTCAGAACGACCACGCTCGCCTGCTCTCGTGACAGCGTCCCGAGCTCCGCGGCCAGCTCGTGGCGCAGCTCCGAAAGGGCCGCTTCGCGCGCCGGGTCGGCATCGCTTGCGACGCGCTCGTCCTGGAGCAGCGGCTCGCAGCGGCGGACGCGCTGGCGGTCGGCGACGTCATGGCAGGTGTTGACCACCAGCCGGTGGAGCCACGTCCCGAACTGTGAGTCGCCGCGGAACTGCCGCAGCCGCACGCACAGCTTGGCCATCGCCTCCTGTGCCGCGTCGCGGGCGTCCTCTGGGTCGGCGAGCAGGTGCGCGGCGAGCCGCTCGACCCGCGGCGCGTGCCGTTCGCACAACGCCGCGAGCGCCTGGCCGTCGCCGTCCTTCGCTCGCTTGACGAGGATGGGATCACTGAGCCTCTCGTAGACGAGCGGCCGCTGCGGCCGCGGGTCTTGCCGAATCTGACGGCGCTTGCGGAGAGGAGGTTGCACGGCGGCCGTAGTGTATGTGGCTGCCGTGCCTACGCAGCGTCAGCGTCGCGCGCGGATGACCCGGCTCTTGTTGCCGGCGAGGTCAACCGCGTAGGCGGCCACGCTGCGCACCGTGCTCCGGCTGCCCAGGCGGACGAGGCCTGCCCGCTTGACGTTGACACGCCGCCAGCGTCCGTTCACCGCAACCACGAGCCGGCCCGGCTCGCCGACCCTGAACGTGAGCCGCGAGAACGAGATCAGCCGTAACAACGGCGGCTTCCGGTCGATGCTCACCGGGATTGCCTGCGTCACGTCGAGCAGCGCGTCGGTCGTCGTGACCGAGATCCGGTAGCGCCCGTCCGGCAGCCGGCTGCCGTTCCACGACAGCCGCTGCGGGCCCGCGGCCGCGTCCCTGTCGAGCAGCGTCGCGACTTCCTGCCCCGCCTGCAAGACGCGCACTGCGACGTGCGCGGGGTTGAGGAGGCGGAAGGAGAGGCCGATCGTGTCGAGCTGGCCGTCGCCGTTCGGCGAGAAGGCCGGGCTGGTCGCGGCGACGTTCGCGAGGGTCCGGTCGATCCAGAAGCGAGTCGAGGTCTGTACCTGCTTCCCGGCCGCCTTGGCGACGATCAACAGCTGGTACCAGCCGTCGGGCACCGTCGCAGGGTTCCAGACGAGCTCCTGCTTGCCGGCCGCGCGGCGTCCGTTGAGGACCGTCGCGACCGGGGCGTTCACCGAGTTCAGCACCGTCGCGGTCACGGTCGCCGGAGTGGAGAGCCGGAAGCTGACCTTTGCCTGGTCGGCGTGCCCGTCGCCGTTCGGAGAGACAATCGTCGGGGCGACGCGCAGCTGTTGCAACGAGAGCGGCACCGGCGCCGTCCCGATCGCGCCCGTCGCGGCGCGCACCTGCGGCGCGGTGATCGCCCAGGTGTAGCGGCCCGGCTGGGCCGCGGTCGCATCCCAGGTCCAGTCGACCCTCGTCCCCGTGCCCGTGCCGGTCGCCAGGACCGTTCCCGCCACGTCGCGGACCGTCACCGTCCATGGCACCGTGTTCGAGAGGCGCGCCCTGAACCGCACCGGCCCGCCGATCGTGCCGGTGACGGTGGGCGCGTACAGCTTCGGCAGGCCTGTCCGCGCCACAGCCGTGCGGATCGAGGGCAGCTGCGCGTAGACGCCGTTGCCCGGGCAGCTGGTCGGGTAAACGTCGCGGTGTCCCGAGATCGCCTTCAGCGTCACCGCCCTGCCGGCCGGGTAGCGCGGGTTCCCGGAAGAGACGCGCACGACGCTCGAGAGCGGGTCGACGTGCGCGTAGTCGAGCCGCCAGGCGATGAGCGAGACGAGTGCGGCCCGCGCAGCCGGCGTGATCGACGTCGAGGAGTAGTCGCCGATCACCGCGATCCCGACCGAGCCGGTGTTGAAGCCCATGGCATGGGCGCCGATCACCGGCCGCGTCATCCCCCCGTACCGCCCCTCGAAGATCTGGCCGTACTTGTCGACGAGGAAGTTGTAGCCGATGTCGTTCCAGCCGTTGCTCTTCACGTGGTAGAGCTCGATCCCCTTCACGATCGAGGCCGACTGCGCCTTCGTGTACGAGTTCGAGTTGACCGTGTGGTGGACGATTGCGAGGTGCACGCCGTCGGCGTAGAAGGGCTTCCCTCGGCGGATCGACTCGTCGGCGTGCCAGCCCGCGCGCGTGATGATCGGCGGCGCGCCGGCGAGGTCGAGGCGCTTCGTCGGCGACGGCAGCCTCGGGCTCCAGACGAAGTACGCGCGAAGCCGCTTCACCCGCCCGACGATCCGGTACTGGATGCCGTTCGAAGGGCCCGTCCAAGAGGGGTCCGAGACGCGCCAGCCGCGAGTCGCGCGTGTCTCGCGGCCCCGGTCGGGTAGGGCATCCTCGTCGCCGAAGACCCGCCACGCGCTCCAGCGGCCGGCGAGGCTCCGCGTCCGGTACTTGACTGCGCCCGGGCCCTGCCAGTGCACTCCAACGAGCTCGAACACGCCTGGCGAGAGCACGCGGCTTGGAGCGCGCGGTCGAAGGTCGCGCTCGTGCACGAGCCCGGCGGCGAGCGCCGATCCAGGGAAGGCAGCGGCCAAGACTGCGGCGGCGACGAGGAGCTTCACAGGGGGACCCGGCTTCGAGAGTCGCAGACGACTTCCTGGGCCGCAAGGCAAACAGGGCCTCGCTGATAGAATCTTTACGGAGTGAAAGGGCCATTCCTGCGGGGATTTTTCGGCTCGTTGGCCGTGGCCCTCGCCGTTCCGGCCATCGCCTTCGGAGCCTCCTCGGGACAGCACAAGGTGCTGGCGATCAACTTCGACATGGAGGTCAACCCGGTCACGTCGAGCTATCTCGACCATCAGCTCGACCGGGCGCAGAAGGACGGCTACGACGCGGCGGTGATCGTGCTCGACACCCCAGGCGGCCTCTCCGACTCGATGCGGACGATCGTCAAGCACGAGCTCGCCTCGAAGATCCCGGTGATCGTCTACGTGTCCCCGCCGGGTGCCCGCGCCGCCTCGGCCGGGGTCTGGATCAGCCAGGCGGCCGACGAGCTCGCGATGGCGCCGGCGACGAACATCGGCTCGTCGACGCCGATCGACGCGAGCGGCGCGAACCTCGGCAGCGACCTGCGCCGCAAGGTGATCAACGACGCCGCCGCCTCCCTGAGCGGCCTGGCGAAGTTCCACGGCCGCAACCAGGCCTGGGCGGTGCTGGCCGTGAAGCAAGCATCGAACCTCAGCGCCGACAAGGCGCTGAAGATGAACGTGATCGACGACATCTCCCCCTCGCTACCAGCGCTGCTGGACAAGATCGACGGCCGCAAGACCGTCGGCAAGAACTTCGTGCTCCACACGGCGAACGCGCAGATCGTCGAAGCAAACCCGGGCTTCTTCACCCGCCTGCTCAACACCCTGATCGACCCCAACCTGATCCCGTTGCTCTTCCTCGCCGGAATCGCAGGGATCGGCTTCGAGATCTTCCACCCTGGAGTGGTGCTCCCCGGGGCGCTGGGCGCCGTTGCGCTCCTGACCGCGCTCTTCGGCTTCGCCGTGCTCCCGATCAGCTGGGCCGGCCTCGCGCTGCTGATCCTCGGCGCGGCGCTGCTCGTGATCGACGCGCACGTGGTCACGCACGGAGCGCTCACCGTCTCCGGCCTGATCAGCATCGTCGTGGGCTCGCTGATGCTCTTCCACAACGCGCCTTCGCCGTACAACGACGTCAACACGCCGCTGCTCGTCGCGTTCGCGCTCGTGCTCGGCGGGCTCTGGGCCTTTGCGCTGACGAAGGCCGTGCAGGTGCGGCGCCGGCCCGT
>JBKPAM010000043.1:0-17779 GCA_046726435.1 Actinomycetota bacterium | reverse complement strand
GAGCGGGATCCGCGCGGCGACGACATTGAGGAAGCTCCCGAACGCAAGGCCGGGGAGGAATGCGACGGCTGCGAGCGTCAGCTCCATCTCAGAACCGTCCGCTGTTCCGCAGGGAGATCGCGTCGTTGAGCGTGAAGCGCTGCTTCGCGTCGGCGGGCGTCTGGTCGGCCACGACCGACACGTTCAGGGTCGCGAGCGGCGGCGACTGGGAAACCGGGCTCGCCGCCGTCGTCGTCTGGAACACGGCCGTGCCCGATGGGTACGTCCCGGCCACTCCGCCGCTGCAGCCGGTGAACGAGTTCGACGTCTTCCCGGTGCACGTCACCGTCCCCGACGAGCCGAACGAGATCGTGTTCGGCGACCAGGTGAACTTCGACGTGTCGGCGACGGGGATCGACGTCGTGGGCAGCGTTACTGCGCTCGTGAGGCTGGTGATCGCCGGGCCGTTGTCGGTGTACGACGTCGTCGGCGCGGTCACCGTGGCAAGCAGGCGCAAGCCTTCTGCGGTGGTGCTTCCGTTGTCACGGCCGTAGATTCGGTAGCTAGTCGCCGCGGCTCCGCTCGGATCGGTGTAGGCGCTCCAACTCAGAGTGAGCGTGTTGCTCGTCGAGCCTGCGGAGCCGCCCGGGACCGTCACCTGGTTGGGAGTGCCCGAGAATTCGCCGTTTGGCGTCACCGCGGTGACGTCGTAGGTGTAGGTACCCGGTCGAATCGTCCCGCCGCTCGTGCCGATCGCGAAGGTGGGAGCGGGAACGAGCGTGGCCGGCCGCGTGTAGGAGGTGAAGACCGAGCTGGAAACGAGGAGCCGAGTGGAGACCACGCCCCCTGTGAGCGAGCAGTTTGGCCCGGCCACGGTCGCGTCCCCGACGTAGCGCTTCAGCGTGTACGGCGCCGCCGTGGTCACGCACCACGTGACGGGGCTCGCCGAGGTGGAGCTCGGAGCCGTCGTGCAGTATGGCGGCAGCGTCACGGTCACGGACGACGCCGAGTTGTAGGTGAGGGCCGAGCCGCAGTGGACCTCGTGCCGGAGCTGGTCGAGGGCCAGCCGCGCATCCTGCTGGGCGGTTGCGCGGTTCGTTTGATCCGTCTGCGTCTTCAGCCCGGCGGTGATGAGCACGGTCAAGCCGGCGAGGACGACGCCGAGGATCGCGAGCACGACGAGCAGCTCCGCGAGTGTGAAGCCATCCTGCCTCGCGGCACGCCGCCACGCACGTGCACACGAGCCGGGTGCTGCGGCGGTCGCGCGATCGTGCATCACGCGAGGCGGAGACCGTCCACGCGCGGCGAGTGTCCGTCGTGAGCGGCGGTCGCCTCGTCTGGCTCCGGGTCCTCCTGCGCGTCCTCGCTCTCCTGGAGCGCGTGCTCCTTGAGCGCGCGGCCGAGCGCGATCATGAAGTCGTGGTGGTTCGGAGCAGCCGCCGCAGCCGTCGCCTCATCGACGTCGCCGCTGAGGACGAGGTCGATCAGCGCCTTGCTCAGCGTCTGCATCTGGAAGAAGGCGCCTTCCGCAATCGCCTCGGGCACGAACTCCGGCTTGTTCTCGCGGATCAGCTCCTGGATGCGGGCATTCGCGACCATCACCTCCACGGCTGCGATGCGACCGCCGCCGACCCGCGGCAGGAGCCGCTGCGAGATCACGCCGCGCAGCACGCCGGCGAGGATCGACCGAACCTGCGGCTGCTTGTCCGCCGGGAAGAACTCGACGAGGCGGCCGAGGGTCTCGGCGGCATCGACAGTGTGCATCGTCGAGAGCACGAGATGGCCCGACTCGGCGGCCTGGAGAGCCGTCTCGGCTGTCTCGCGGTCGCGCATCTCGCCGATCAGGATCACGTCCGGGTCCTGGCGCAGCACGCGCCTGAGGGCCTCACTGAACGAGTCGGTGTCGATCCCGACCTCGCGCTGGTTGACGATGCACTGCTCGTCTGCGTGGAGGAACTCGATCGGGTCTTCGATCGTGACGACGTGTTGCCGGCGCGTCCGGTTGATGTGGCCGAGCATCGCGGCGAGCGTCGTCGTCTTCCCGACGCCGGTGGCGCCGGTGACGAGGATCAGGCCGCGGTGCTCCTCGGACAGCCGCTCGACTCCGGGCGGCAGGCGCAGGCTCCGGAAGTCCGGCACCTGGCTGGGGATGACGCGGAAGGCGACCGACACGTCGCCGCGCTGGCGGAACGCGTTGACGCGGAAGCGCGGGAGGCCGTGCGACTGGTACGCGGTGTCGAGCTCGCCGGTGCTCTCGAAGGAGGCGAGCCGGGAGCGTGAGGCGCCCACCTGCTTCACGACGTCCTCCAGCTCGAGCGCGTCAAGAGGCGGAAAGCCCCGGAGCACCTCGAGCTCACCGTCGAAGCGAACGACCGGAGGGCGGCCGGCCTTCAAGTGGACGTCGCTGGCGCCGCGACCAACGGCGGCGCTGAGGATGTTCTCGAGATCGACCTGGTGGTTCGTGGTCTTGCTCATGTGGCTATCCGCCTCCGAAGTTTCGTGGGGGAAGGAGCTGAGGGATGGGTGGCGGGCCGAGGATGCTCTCGCCCGAGGGCGCGAAGAGGATCGGCGGAAAGGTGAGGATGTTGGACTGCCCCGCGTTCACCGTGTGGTAGACGCTGATCATCGGGCCCTGCATCGTCGACGTCGTGTCGACGCCGATGTCCTTGTTGGCGATCAGCCCGCCCTGGAAGTCGGAGCTCTTGATGTTGATCGCCTGGCCGGCAAGCACGTTGTTCGACTGGTTCTGAGTCGAGTCGTAGCCGCCGTCTCCGTCGGCCACGATGATCAGCGCGCCGACGTTGGGGTCCCAGGAACCGGGCGTCGTGTCGCAGTGCGTGTTGTTGCCGTTCCCGACGGTGTTCACGCACATGAGCGCGTTCTTCATCATGAACGTGCCCGTCAGAAAGATCGAACCCTGGCCGGTGACGTGGGCCTGGGCCGACGGTGCGCTCGTGATTGTCGCGCTGCCGTCGATGAAGACCGTGCCTCGTACGGTGAGCTTCTTCGCGGAATTGTCCCATGACAGCTCGCCGGCTCTCGATGTGCACGAGTACGACTGGTTCGGGGTTAGGTTGATCGGAGCGCTCCCCGCGGGGGTCGCGCTGTTGTTGAGATCGTTGTCGGCGACGCCCGACGCGGTGTCGAACTTGTTGGGGAAGACCGACGCGGGAAGCGACCCGGTCGTGCACGGCGCGCGGGGCCCGAGGTCGGCGGTGCGGTACGCCTCGCCCATGCTGCTACGAGCGGGCTCGGAGGGTGCCAGCGAGGCGTGGTCGGTGTAGGGCGAGCAGCAGGTGAGCTTCGGGACGTACGTCAGGAAGTTCGGCGGGATCGTGTTGCCGTGCGTGACGGCCCAGATCTGATCCGTCGAGCCCCAGGAGCAAGCGTGAAGCGCAGCGCCGCCGTTCTTGGTCGAGCATTGACCCTGGATGTACATCTCGCCCAGGTCGTTCGCCGGGTCGGCGGACCCGTTGACGTGCCCGGCCTTGTTCGCGTTCTGCGCCTCGTAGAAGTTTCCGCCGACGGCGACCTTGTTCAGGCTCCCGGGCGTGTTGCCGATCCACTCGCTGATCGTCGAGGAGTTCTGCAGCTGGAGGTCGCCGACTGCGTAGACCGGAGAGGCGACGGTCACGCTCTGCAGAAAGTTGACGGCGTTCCCGTAGATGAAGTTGAGCGGGTTGTTCTGACCGATCTGGACGACCGGCGGCTTGATCACGGGGACGACTGCTCTCATGGTCTTTGTCACGGGGCCGGCGCCGGGGCCGGTCGGGTTGGTCACCGTGGCGGTCGCGGTGATGTTCCACTGGTCGGCCCAGCCGAGGCCCGCAGGCGAGTTGTCGAGGGTGCCGGACCACCTGACGGTTCCCGTCGGATACGTGGTGGTAAAGGGGCAGACCGCCGGTAGCGACGCCGGGCACGTCGTCAACAGGGAGCTGTCGCCCGGGTAGCCGACGGTGCCGGGGTAGTTGGCCTCGAGGACGGCGAGAGCGTTGTTGACTCCGGACTCCGCCAGCGCCGACGCCTTCTGGCCGGCGTTCGAGCGGTGCGCGTCGCGCGCCGAGGCGGCCGTCATGTAGATGACGGTCGTCAGCATGATCATGAGCACGAACATGATCAGGATCGCCAGGACGAGGGCGACGCCCTCCTCGTCCTGATGGAGGCGGCGCCACGCCACGAGGACACGGCGGCGATCCAGATTCCCCGGCACCATGCAGTCAGGGTCGCTCACGGCGCATCGCTCCGACCCACCAAAAGGGCTAATCGGACCCACCCGTCGCGGCGGATCAGGTCGCTCAGCAGCCGCGCGCGGTGAACGTGCCGTTCGGGCCCCGGAGGCTGACGGTCGCGCCCGCAACCGTGCTCTCGAGGCAGTACGCGCTCGCGGTTGCCTGCTTCACGGAGACGCTCGAGGCGAGGCCGCGGTCGTAGCCCCGGAGTGCGTTGGTCGTCATCCCGACGTAGGAGCCGTGGTCGATCTTGTAGGAGGAAGCTGCCGAGACGGCCACGCCCAGGTTCCCCTGGGCCGTCGCGGCCGCAGCCTGGCGAGGCTCGGACACGACGGTGTTGAGCTGCTTGGCAGGCCCGTCGACCGCGTGGCCGAGGAAGTACGCGCCGAAGCCGATGCCGACCGCAACGCAGGCGACGATCAGGAGATTCGTGACACGCACGAGCTCAACCCCGGCACCATGGGATCAGAGTCGCCCATGGGACCTCTCTCCGACCCACCAAAAGGGCTAATCGGGCCCACCCGTCGCGGCGGATCAGGCCGCTCTAAAGTTGCGGAGCGAGCCTGCCGACAAGTAACCAGCATGGGTCAGGAGCGCGACTAGGCGCTCCGCGAATCGTCGTTCGTGTCAAAACTGGTGGCAGGAGGGTTTCTGAAAATGCGGCGACTCAAGTTGCTCGTGGCCGACGATCACAAGCTGATGCTCGCGGCCGTACGCACTGCGCTCTGCGACGCGCCCGACATCGAGATCGTCGGTGAAGCCAACGCTGGACAGGAGGTTCTGCCGCTCGTCGGTCGCACGACCCCCGAGGTTGCGCTTATCGATCTGCGGATGCCGGGCATGGACGGCCTTCGCTGTCTCGAGCTGCTCCACGAGCGTCATCCAAACGTCAAGCCAATCGTCTTCTCGGGCAACGACGATCCGGCCGCCGCCGACGCGGCCTTTGCGCGAGGGGCGGTCGCGTACATCCACAAGACGATCGATCCGTGCGACCTCGCTGCCATCATCCGGCAGGCGGTCGCCGGCAACGTCCACTTTGCGGTCAGCAACCCGACTCCGGTCGAGAATCCGGCTTCAGAGTGGGATCTGACGCCGCGCGAGAGCGAGATCCTGCACGCCCTGGCCGAGGGCCAGTCGAACAGGCAGATCGCCGGCAAGTTCTGGCTTTCCGAGCAGACGATCAAGTACCACCTGACGAACATCTATCGCAAGCTCAGCGTGGGCGGCCGCACCGAAGCCGTGCATGCGGCCTACGAGCACGGGCTGATCGAGAATCCCGTGTTGCGCACGGCCGCGGTGGTCTGAGCGGGGGTCAAACGCCGGGCTGCAGGTGAACGGCGACGTCGCCGTGAATCCCGGCCCACGCCTTCGCGGAGAAGCGGAGCTCGCACAGCGCCTCGTTCGCAGTCTCGGCCTCTCGATGCACGACGCGGCACGCGCGGGAGCTGATCGGCACGGCCCAGCAGCCCGCGGCCCGCAGCCAGGAGACGAGGTGGGGCAGCAGGTGGGGCGCGTCGATTTCGATGATCACACTCATGATGCGGCTATGCCATTGTCGGCAGAGAGGATGGTGGGCCGCCCTGGCCAAACGTCGGAGATCCGGCCCTCGGCCAGGTAGTTCTGCCCCACCCGTGCTCGTGCGGACGCGCCGGCCCGGCTCCTAGCCCCCGAACGGGAACGTCGCGCGGAGGCGTAGGCGGTCCGGCTCGTATTCCTCGAGCAGCGTCGCCTCCTCGACGACGCAATGCACGGGGAGTAGGGGCTCGACCCTCTTCCTGGCCTGCTCGAAGGTGATGGGCGTGTCGCCGGCGTACCGGCCGAGCGTCGCGTGCGGCGGCGGCTCGTTGCCGGGCTCGCCGTACGGCGGGTACTGCGGGTACTTAGCCCGCAGCGCCTTCATCGTCGCGCGAAGCTCCGCGTCCCGCTCAGGGGCAGCGTAGGCGACCGCGCCCGGGAACTCCTTCACCTCGGTGAGGTCGAACTCGAGGGGCTGACGCGCGGAGAAGAACGAGCCAAGCTCGGCGAGGTCGTCTTCGGTGACGGACGCTGCTGGAACCCACGGGTAGAGGAGCGTCAGCGAGAAGGGGATGTTCTCGGAAATCCGCTCCTGGTACAGCTCGCGGTGCGCTCGCGAGAGCTCGGGGTCCACGTGCTCGAGCACGAGCGTGATCACGGTTTCGAGCGGCCGGTCGCCCATGGTTCCGAGGCTAGCCGGTCCGGTTGCGCCGGGGCCCAGGGCTAGACTCCGCCACGTGCCGGGTGACCCCTTGAGCGCCGAACAGCGCGAGATTCGCGACCTTGTCCGCGAGCTCGCGCGCGAGCGAGTGGCGCCCCGCGCGGCCGAGATCGACAAGTCGGCCGAGTTCCCGTGGGACATGGTCGAGCTGATGCGCGAGCACGACCTGCTCGGGCTGCCGTTCGAGGAGCGGTACGGCGGCACGGGCACCGGTGCCCTGATGGTCCTGGTCGCGATCGAGGAGCTCTCGAAGGTCTGCGCCACCACCGGCCTGATCCTCGCCGTGCAGGAGCTGGGCTCACTCGGGCTCAAGCTCGCCGGCACCGACGAGCAGAAGGAGCGCTACCTCCCGCGGCTCGCGAGCGGCGAGTGGCTGGCCGCCTACGCGCTGACGGAGCCCGGCTCGGGCTCGGACTCGGCCGCAATGCGCACCGAGGCCCGCCGCGAGGGTGACGAATACCTCCTCGACGGCGGCAAGCGCTTCATCACCAACGCCGGCGTCGCGAAGCTCTACACCGTCTTCGCCAAGACCGACCCCGAGGCGGGGCACGACGGCATCTCGGCGTTCGTGGTCGAGGCCGGCTCGCCGGGCTTCGAGGTCGGGCGGATCGAGCCGAAGATGGGGATCAAGGGCTCCACTACCGGCGAGATCTTCTTCGACGGCTGCCGCGTGCCGGCCGAGAACCTGCTCGGCGATGAGGGCGAGGGCTTCCGGATCGCCATGCGGATCCTCGACCGCTCGCGGCCGGGGATCGGCGCGCAGGGGCTGGGCCTCGCGCAGGGCGCGACGGACTACGCGCTCGAGTACGCCCGCACGCGCGAGACGATGGGCAAGCCGATCGCCCAGCACCAGCTGATCGCGGCCACGCTTGCAGACATGGAGACGAAGTGCGAGGCGGCGCGCGGCCTGCTCTACAAGTGCGGGCTGCTCATCGATGAGGGCGCCGACGGCTCCGAGCTGACGAAGATCTCGGCGATGGCGAAGCTCTTCTGCACGGACGTCGCGATGGAGGTCACCACCGACGCGGTGCAGATCCTCGGCGGCTACGGCTACATCCAGGAGTACCCGGTCGAGCGGATGATGCGCGACGCGAAGATCACGCAGATCTACGAGGGCACGAACCAGATCCAGCGCCTCGTGATCGCCCGCGAGATGCTCAAGGAGAGCCGGGCATTCCTGGAAACCGTCACGCAGTGAGGTCAAATGGGTCGACCGGTCGTTTCAGACGGAAGCGCGGGCAAAGCCCGCACTTCCTGAAGCGCCACCGCAAGCGGTGCCTTGGAGCGGAGGTCGGCTGACGGAGCAGGCCCGAAGCTTCAGTCGTGCCGCCGAGGAGTACGAGCGCGGGCGTCCCGGTTGGCCGCCGAAAGTGCTCGACCTGCTGCCTGTCCCCGACGAGGCGACGGTGCTGGACCTCGGCGCGGGCACGGGCAAGCTGACGCGTGTCCTCGCCGCCCGCTACGGGCGCGTGATTGCGCTCGAGCCGCTCTCGGAGCTTCGCGCCATCCTGGCCGCACACGTCCCGGACGCCGAGGCGCTCGACGGCGTAGCGGAGCGGATCCCGCTGAACGACCAAGAGGTCGATGCCGTCTTCGCGGGGCAATCGTTCCACTGGTTCGCCAACGACACTGCGCTCCGCGAGATCGGCCGCGTGCTGCGGCCCGGCGGCGTGCTCGCGCTGCTCTGGAACCGCGCGCTCGACCCGCTGCCGCTGCCGCCGGCGTACGCCGCGCGGATCGACGAGCTGCACAACGAGCGGCGTCCGGCGCTGCCGGAGGAGAACGTGTTGCAGCGCTCCGGGCTCTTCGGCGAGGAGACCGAGGCCTTCGTCGACCACGAGCAGGTGAGCGACCGCGACGACGTGCTGGCGCTGGCGGCGTCGGTCAGCTGGATCGCGAGCCGCGAAGACCGCGAGGACGTGCTCGCGGAGCTGGCGGCGCTACTGCCCGAGGGCGAGTATCGGTTCACGATGCGCACGGAGCTCACGTGGGCGATCCGCCTGTAGCCAGGGACGCGCCGCCCGACGCCTTCGGGCGGACGGCACGGGAGTACGAGCTCGGGCGGCCCGAGTGGCCCGCTGAGCTGGTCGACCGGGTGATCGCCGGCCTCGGCCTCGGTCCGGACGCGGCCGTCCTGGACCTTGGCGCGGGCACCGGGAAGCTGACGCGGCTGCTCGTGCCGCGCTTCGGCCGGGTGGTCGCGGTCGAGCCGGACGGCGCCATGCGAGAGGTGCTCGAGGAGGTCGTGCCCGGCGCGGAATCGCGGGTCGGGAGTGCGGAGGCGATCCCGCTTGCCGACCACGAGGTCGACGCGGCGTTCTCGGGTGAGGCGTTCCACTGGTTCGCCTCGTCCGAGACCGTTGCGGAGCTCGAGCGCGTGCTGCGGCCCGGGGGAGCGCTCGCGATCTTCTGGAACATCTTCCTGGAGAACGAGTTCCCGCTCGACGACGAAGTGGAGGCGTTCGTGGAGGAGGCCGTCGCACGGGGAGGGACGCCCGGCCTCCCGCGCGTGCTGAGCGGCAAGTGGCGCGAGCCGCTGGCCGATTCGCGCTTCGGGGAGCTGCACGAAGACGAGCTCGTCCGCGATGTCGTCTACAGCCGCGAGTCCTGGATTGCGAACATGCTCTCCGTGAGCTCGATCGCCCACCAGCCGGAAGCGGATCGCGACGCGCTCGCGAAGCGCCTGCGCGAGCTCGTGCCGCCGGGCGAGGTGCGGCGGCGGTACCGGACGGTCGCCTACTGGACGCGGCTTGAGTGAGCTCGGCCTGAGCTTCGGCAACGTGGCGGAGACGTACCACCGCGTGCGACCGCCCTACTCGCGGACGCTGCTCGACCGGGCGCAGGAGGCGCTCGAGCTCGACGTGAGCGCGGGCGTCCTCGATCTCGCCGCCGGCACGGGCCGTTTGACCGAGGAGCTGCGCCGCCGTTTCGCCGACGTCGTTGCCGTCGAGCCGGACGAGCGGATGCGCGCGATACACGGCACGGCGCTCGCGGGAAGCGCGGAGGCCATCCCGCTCGACGACGGAACCGTCGACACGGTCTTCGTCGGCGAGGCCTTCCACTGGTTCGATCCAGCCGCAGCGATCCCGGAGCTCGCGCGCGTGCTTCGGCCTCGCGGCGGTCTCGCAATCGTCTCGACGCACTGGTGGGAGACGGAGCCGCCGCTGCCCGACGCGGCGCTGGAGGTGCTCAGCGGGCCCTGGGAGCGGTCCCAGCCGCAGCGCCGGCCCCCGTGGGACGACGCCTTCGCCGGGTCGCCGTTCGAGCCGCTCCACTATGAGCGGGCGCAAGACGAGCTGACCGTCGACGTCGAGGCGCTGCTCACGCTCTACTCGACGACGAGCTCCATCGCTGCGCTCCCGCCTGACGAGCGCACTGAGCTGTTCGCGCGGGTTCGGCCGCTCCTCGCCGGTCCGTACCAGCTCCCGCTCCGGCACGAGCTCGTCTGGACCCGTCTTAGCGGAGGGCTTGACGAAACATGGACTGAGTCTCCAGGCCGCGCAATGTTCCCTCAATCCCTCCAACGATGACGGACGAGCTGCCCATCGGCCGCCGCCGTGTCCGGCTGACGAGCGCGGACCGCGTCCTGTTCCCGGAAGACGGCGTGACGAAGGGCGACCTCGCGGAGTACTACACGGAGATCGGGCCGACGCTCGTGCCGCACCTGCGCGACCGGCCGTTCACGCTCAAGCGCTACCCCCACGGCATTCACGAGACGCCGTACTTCGCGAAGCAGGCGCCCAAGGGGAAGCCGTCGTGGGTCCCCACGCGGCGCTTCCGCACGTGGCCGCGCGAAGGGAGCTCGCGGCTCGTCGACTTCGCGCTCGTGAACGAGCCCGCCGCGCTCGTCTGGATGGTGCAGATGAACTGCATCGACATGAACGCGTGGTACTCGCGCGTGGACAAGCCGGAGCGGCCCGACTACGTCGTCTTCGACCTCGACCCGCCGGAGTCGCGCAACGGCTTCGCACAGGCGATCCGGGTCGCGCACCTCATTCGCGGGGCGCTCGAAGGGCTGGAGCTGCGCTCGTACGTGAAGACGAGCGGCGCCGACGGGATCCACGTGCTGGTGCCGATCACGCGGCGCGCCTCGTACCCGGACACGTACGAGCTGGCCGAGCGCGTCTCGCGCGGCCTCGAGGACGAGAACCCCGGGCTCGTGACCACTGAGTGGCTGAAGAAGAAGCGCCGCGGCGTGCTGGTCGACCATCGCCAGAACGGGCACGGGAAGACGATCGCGTCCGCCTACTCTGTACGGCCCAAGCCGGGCGCGCCGGTGTCGACGCCGCTGCGCTGGGAGGAGCTCGGCGAGAAGGTGCGCCCCCGCGACTTCGGCATGCGCGAGGCGCTGGAGCGGGTCGAACGGCACGGCGACCTGTTCGAGCCCGTGCTTCGCGGCGGGCAAGCGCTCGGCCCGGCGCTTCGTCAACTTCGGGAGTGAGCCGGGCGCTGGTGGCCGGCTCGGGCCCGAACGGGCTCGCGGCCGCCATCGTGCTCCTGGAGGCCGGGGTGCAAGTCGAGGTGCGGGAGGCCTCGGATCACGCCGGCGGCGGGCTGCACTCGGCGGAGCTGACGCTCCCGGGGTTCGTGCACGACGTCTGCGCAAGCGTGCTTCCGCTCGCCGTCGGGTCGCCGTTCCTTCGCTCGCTGGATCTCCCGGTCGAGTGGGTGCACCCGGCCGCGCCGGCGGCGCACCCGCTCGACGACGGAACCGCGGTCGTGCTGGAGCGCGGGCTCGCCGAGACCGCGGACGGCCTCGGGCGCGACGGGCCCGGGTACGTGCGGCTGGTCGAGCCGCTCGTCGAGGCCTGGGACGAGCTCGCCCCGGCGTTGCTGGGCCGGCAGCCGCCGAGTGTGCGCCGGGCTCTTAGTGCGTTCGACGCCACAGGTGTCGGGCCGCTGGTACGGGCGGTCCATGCGGGGCTCGGGGACGCGCGCTCCGTCGCAGCGTCGCTGTTCGAGACCGAACGGGCCCGCGCGTGGTTCGCGGGTCACTGCGCGCACTCGATGCTCCCGCTCGAGCGCCGACCGAGCGCGGGGATCGGGCTGGCGCTGGCCGTGATGGGGCACGCGGTCGGCTGGCCCGTCGTGCGCGGTGGCTCGGCGCGGCTCGCGGACGCGCTGGCGGGGCGTGTGGTCGAGCTCGGCGGGTCGGTCGTCACGGGCTCGCCGGTGGACGAGCTTCCGGCGAGCGGACTCGTGCTGGCCGACGTCGTCCCGCGCGAGCTCGTGCGGATCTCAGCCGGTCGACTCCCGAGCCGGTACGAGCGACGGTTGCGCTGCTACCGGCACGGCCCGGGCGCGTTCAAGGTCGACTGGGCCCTCGACGGCCCGATCCCGTGGCGCGCCGAGGAGTGTCGCCGTGCAGGGACGGTGCACCTCGGCGGGACGCTCGACGAGATCGCGCACTCGGAGTGGGCGGCGTGGAGCGGACGGGAGGCAGAGCGGCCGTTCGTCCTGCTCGTCCAGCCGACGCTCTTCGACTCGACCCGCGCTCCCGCCGGCAAGCACACGGCCTGGGCGTACTGCCATGTGCCGAACGGTTCGACGGTCGACATGACCGCGCGGATCGAGGCGCAGGTCGAGCGCTTCGCGCCCGGGTTCCGCGAGCTCGTGCTGGCGCGAAGCTCCCTCGGGCCGCGGGACCTGGAGGCGCGAAACCGGAACCTCGTCGGCGGCGACCTGAACGGCGGCGCCATGGATCTTGGTCAGCTGTTCGCCCGGCCGGCCCTGCGGGCGGTGCCGTGGCGAACGCCGTTGCCCAGCGTGTACCTCTGCTCTGCGGCTACTCCGCCCGGCGGCGGCGTCCACGGAATGTGCGGCTACTGGGCGGCGCGGGACGCATGCCGGTCGCTGGGCGCGGGCGGCTAACCGCGCCGGACGTGGAGGAGTTGTTGCAGAGTCGGTGTGTTACGGCCGCAATTTCGAAGTGTCCACGACCTCGAACTCCGATCCATGCACGCGGCCGAGCGTGTGGAGCTGGTCGTTCGACCAGCCACGGTTCGGCGCGCCGGTGACGTACCAGTTCGCCCCGTTGTCGGCGACCATCATCCCGTAGCGCTTGAGCGCGACCAGGACGATCCGCGCCTGGCGTGGGAACGGCCGGACGTCGAAGCTCCGCTTCAGCCGCACGCGCAGGCCCATCGGGGGCAGGCTCGGGTCGGTGAGGCTGCTCGCGTCGTGGCGCGCGGGGTACACGTAGGCGCGGCACGTGCGCGCGACCGTGAAGCGCAGCGCGTGGTCGATCACTCCGCGCCGCACCTCGTTGTAGCGGGCGAGACCGGGCAAGATCGGCAGCCCGGCGGCGTCGGCGGAGGTCCATCCGGCCGGGCGGACGCGGTTCGAGCGCAGGCTCCAGGTCGCGCCGGCCCAGGCGCGCCAGTGGCCGTTCTGTCTCTCCAGGCCGCCGAGCTCGTACAACCGGCAGGCGCTGCGATCGAGCAGGAGCGCGTGGTGGTCGCTGCCGCCCTCGATATGCACGCGCCTCGGGATCGGGTAGCCGACGCGGTCGCTCTCGTGCGCGTACTCGAAGCTCACGCGCGAGCGCGGCGTCTTGCGGCTGACGACGTCGAACGGGATGCCGATCGGCGAGCCTTGCCACAGTCCCGAGCCGAAGTCGGCATGGAGGCCCGTACCCGTGCCGATCGAGGCGATGATCGCCGCCGAGTTGCGGGCCACGGGAAGCCGGTCGACCCGCTGGTTCCACGGGTTCGTCTTCGGGAAGACCGGACAGCGTGGCGCGCCCGGGACTTTCAGGGCATAGGCGGAGCCGCCGGCGCAGGTGAGCGCCGCCACGGCGACGACCGCGGCTGCGGCACGTGCCCCGAGCCGACCGTTTCCGCGGCGCGTCATCACGGGCTCATTGGCGGCGGGCTGTCGCACGCCGCTCCCATCGGCTCCCGCGCGGTGCCGCCAGATCCCTGGCCCAGGTACCCGAAGACCTCCTCCCCGCGGCGAGCCTATCGACGAACTCCGCACGCATGGTGACTGGACCGTGGCGGAAGTGTGACGTTGACGGTGGCGGGAGCAGCTCGCGGTCGGGCGGAATCCGGCCGGCTAGCGCTGGGCGCGCAGGGACGCCTTGTACGCCCGCTTCTTCGCCTGGTACTCCTCGAGCGCCTCGGGTGAGTCGACGTCGCCCAGGGTCGGATGCCCGGGGTCAAGCTCCGCCGCGGCCGGAACGCCGAAGCGCTTCCACAGCACCGCGCCGAGGGCCTTGATCTTCATCTCGCCGAACCCGGGCAACGCCGAGATCCGCTTGCGCAGCTCGGCGCCGTCCGCGGCCTCGGCCCAGACTCGCTCTGCGTCGCCGCCGTACTGCTCCGAGACCACGGACGCGAGCTCCTGCACTCGCCCCGCCATCGCACCCGGGAAGCGGTGGATCGCCGGCTTCTCGCGAAAGACCTCCTCGAGTCGAGCCGGATCGGTCGCTGCGATCGCGCCGGGATCGAGCGTGCCCAGGCGCTGCCGCAGCTTCCAAGGGCCCGAAAACGCCGTCTGCACGGGCACCTGCTGGTCGAGCGCGAACCCGATCAGCAGCGCGAACGGGTCGTGCGCGAGCAGCGAATCCGCCTCGTCCACGCCGGTGTAGTGCAGGTGGTCGGGCTTCGTGGTGGCCACGACCCCGATGCTACAGCCACTCGGCGGCCCGCTCGGCCAGCGCGACCGTTGTCAGGTTCGTGTTCGCGCTCGGGATCTCAGGGATCGCGGAGGCGTCGACGACGAACAGGTTCTCGAAGCCGAGCACGCGGCAGCGCTCGTCCAGCACCGAGCCGATGGCGCACGTCCCCACCGGGTGGAAGAAGCCGCGCGCCGACGCGCGCACGTGCTCATCCGCGCCGATCTCGGCGCCGGGGCGCAACTCCCGCCCCGCGTAGGGCCGGATCTCCGGCTCGTCGACGAGCTCCCGCAACCGCTCGAAGCCCTCCACCAGCACCTCGACGTCGCGCTCGTCGCGCAGGAAGCCGTGGTCGATCGCAAGGGGCGCGTCCGGCTCGCGAGAGTGCAGCCGCACCGAGCCGCGCGAGAACGGCTTCATGGCGAAGGCAGCGCCGCTGATCTCCGGGCCGATGTCGAGGGCCGGGAAAAGGAAGAGGTCGTCGAACGTCCCCGACGGGCAGGAGGTGCTGCGCTCGGAGATCGTCACCTGCCCCATGTAGAGCCCGTGCTCGGCCTCGTGCGCCTTCGTCTCGTCGAGCAGGCGCTGAGTCGGCTCCCACGCGGCACCGGTGCCGACATGGTCGACGAGGCCCTCGCCGACCGGCAGCTGCGCGACCTCGCCGTCCGGGCCGAGGCCGCTGCGCAGAAGGATCGCGGGAGAGCCGTAGGCGCTGGCTGAGACGACGACGATGTCGGCTCGAAGCTCTCGACCACCCGCGAGCGCGCCCACCGCGCGTGCGTCCTCGAGCACCAGGCGGTCGACGAGCGTGTCCGCGAGGATCGTGAGGTTCCCGCGCGAGCGAGCCGGGTCGACGTACGCGAAGCCGCAGTGCCAGCGGACGCCGCCGACGATGTTCACCGGGTGGACGATCGAAGCGTCGCCGCCAGCGTCCCGGAAGGCGCGGTGCCACGGCGTCAGCTCTTCGTCGGCGAGCACATGGCCGCCCAGCGTCTCGTACGCGCGCCGCAGGTAGGGCGCAAACGCCTGGTACGACCACTCCTCGCCCCAGTCGTAGTCCGACGGCGCGCCCTCGAGCAGCACGCAGGCATTGTGGGCCGAGCAGCCGCCGAGAATCCGCGCCCGCGCCTGCGACCGGTCCTCCTCGTCGTCGCGCTCCCAGAGGTGCGACTCGAGCGCCAGCCAGCGCGGGTCGAGGATGTCCTCGGGCCAGCGACCCTCGCTGAGGTGCCCGTAGTCGGGCCCCGCCTCGACGAGGCAGACCGACCGGCCGCGGTCCTCGCTCAGCCGCCCCGCGAGCACGCACCCGGCCGCGCCTCCGCCGAGGACGAGGACGTCGAAGCGCTCAGTCGACGCCATCGAGCCATTCTTTTGCCTCGCGAACCGAGCGCAGCCGCACGAAGCGGGGGTCGCCGCCGTAGCGCCGCGGCCACTCCCGCCGATGCCGGAAGTGCGTCCGCAGCATCCACCCGAAGAGGGGCTCCCGGCCCCAGAAGGCCCCGCGCCACGATTCCTTGTTCCCGCTCCAAAGCTCGACGTCCTCGCGGATGCGGTGAGTCGTGCGGAGCCAGAGCCGCCGCAGCTTGACGGGGAGGGGGAGGTCGAGCCAGACGATCGTGTCGGCCGCGCCGATCACGGTGTCGCCGAGCTTGACCTCGTAGTTGCCGTCGATCACCCAGCCGCCCGGCCGCGCGTCCATCGCCTCGCGCACGCGCGTGCGGAACTCTTCGTTCGTGGGCTCCGCCCAGTCCGGCCCATGGTGCAGCGCGTCCAGCTCGACGTACGGCACTCCGAGCCGACGCGCGAGCTCGTGCCCGAAGGTCGACTTGCCGGAGCCCGACTTTCCCTTGACGTTGACCCGCGTCACCCGAGGGCGGCGACGAGAGCGTCCAGGTCCGCGCGCCAGCGCTCCTCCGGCACCGGCGGGAGGATGTCGTCCCAGATCGCCGCGAAGCTGCCGATCAGCTGCGGTAGCCGCGCCGGTCGGGCCATGAACCACCAATGCAGGTGCGCGCCGCCGTCGCCCCAGCGGCAGACGTGGACGCGGCCGATCTCGCCGAGCCCGCGGATCGCGCGCTCGATCCTCGCTTGCAGCACGCCCAGCTCCGCGGCGAGCTCGTCGGTGAGGTCGCCGGGCTCCGCGTAGTGCTCGCGCGACTCGAGCAGCACGACGAGCGGGAGCCCGGTTGGCTCGTCGAACGACCAGAGCCGCCAGTTCTCGTTCGTCCAGAGGTACTTGTCGTCGGAGGCCGCGCAGCGGCTGCAGTCGACGCCGCCCTCGCCATGGCGCGGACGCTCGCGCTCCTCGGGCGGCTGCAGCGCACGTGGTCGTAGCTCACCCTCGAACGGCCACGTCTCCCACTCCTCGACGGGCGGCATCCGCAGCGCGTCCTTCGCGCGCGCGTACAGCTCCTCGGGTGTCTCGGGCACGGCGAGCGATCGTACCGCTAGAAGTCGACGAAACTGTCGAACGGGCGGTGGAAGGCCTCCGGCGAGCCGGTGCGCAGGACGACCCACTCGTGCTCGTCCTCGCTTCCCTCGTCCTCGACGGTCCAACCGAGGTTCGAGACAAAGAAGCTCGCCGCGCGGCGAACGGCCCGGAGCTGGAGATCGTCCGCGAAGACGACGGCGCCCGGCCTGAGCAGCTTGCCGCAGAAGACGAGGTCGAGGAACACGCCCTCGAAGCGGTGGTTCCCGTCGATGAAGGCCAGGTCGAAGCGTCTCCCCTCGGCGAGCAGGCGAGGCAGGGCCGTCTCCGACCGCTCGACGTGGAGGTCGACCAGGTCACGGACGCCCGCCTCTTCGAGCGTCGCCACACCAGCGCCCCCGTAGAGCGTGCGATGTCCAGCGAGGCTCTCGAACTGGTACGGGTCCACCGCGACGTGTCCGATCTCACCTCCGTTCTCGAGCAGCGCCTCACAGATGAAGAGCGTCGAAATCGCAAAGCCGAGGCCGACCTCGAGCGTTTGCCGGGCGCCCTCGCGCCGCACCCAATCGCCCAGCGCAGCGCCCTCGGCGGGCCCCACCGCAATCGGCGCAAGCCCGCCCGTGGAGAGGCGTTGCTCCCGGACATTGCGGACACGCTCCGTCCTCAACATCACCGGGAACGCTAGACCCCCGTTGGTAACGTCGAGGCATGGAGTGGCCGCGGTCCTTCTACGAGCTTCGGCGCGGTGAGGGCTGCCCAATGTGCGAGCAAGGCCGGCCCGACGAGACGCCGCATGGAGCCCGCTTCTTCGCCGGCGAGGTCGCTGACGCCTACCTCCAGAAGGAGAACATCCAGCGTGGGTACTCGGTGGTGATCTGGCGCGGCCGCCATGTAGCCGAGCCGACCGAGCTCTCCGTCGAGGAGGCTACGCAGTACTGGCTCGAGGTGCTCGATTCCGCCCGCCGCATCGAGGACCATCTTCAGCCGGTCAAACTGAACTACCAGCTGTTCGGCAACGCGCTGCCGCACCTGCATACGCACGTGATCCCCCGCTATGCGCGCGACCCGAGGCCCGGCTGGCCATTCCCATTCCCTGAGGAGGAGGAGCCCGGACAGATCGACGAGAACCAGTTCCGCGCCGATCTGGGGGCTCTGCGGGCATGAGCGCGCTCGACGTCTTCTCGGAGCCGACCCGCGCCTGGTTCGAGCAGGCCTTCGACGGGCCGACCCCCGCGCAGGAGCTCGGCTGGCCGGCGATCGCGCGCGGCGGGCACACGCTGATCCAGGCG
>JBKPAM010000042.1:0-2356 GCA_046726435.1 Actinomycetota bacterium | reverse complement strand
GCCCGGAAGCATCACAGCACCCAACCCAGGGCGGAGATAGGCTCAGCCGAGTGCAAGTCGTATTCAAGGTCGCCGGCCAGCGGTACCCGCTCGACGAGCGAGCGGCGACACACATGGCGGAGAACCTGAGGGTGAAGGCTGCGCACGAGCCTGGCGCCGAAGGCGCCGCAGGAGCTCGACCAGTCGCCGATGCGATCGAGCTCCGGCTGATCGAGGACACCGCCGACCCGGTAACCCTGGGCGGTGACGGGGCCGAGGCCGTCTACTACGCGCTGAGCGTCCCGACCGGCGGCGGCGACCAGCCGCGGGCGCTCTACCACGCCGTCAAGCGGCTGCACGACGAGCGGCTTCGGCGGACGAGCTAGGACAGCCTGCTCGTCGCGGTCGAGATCCTCGGCAAGCGCTGCGAGATCGGTGAGCGACTCGCCGACTGAACGGCGTGAGCCGCCCGCCGCTCAAGCGCGCCGCCCCGGAACTCGGTTCCTCTCCTGATCGCGACGTTCTAGCCACACGCTCGATCTGGATCGGCCGCTACTCGTCGGAGCGCCGGTCGATCGTGTAGCCGCGCGGTCAGACGGTTCAGCGCGGCGCGGCCGAGCGGCGCTCGAGCTCGCCCGAGTGGCCGGAGGGCGACGTACAGCGTGACCTTTCGCCGGCGGCTCCCGACGATAACCGCGCGCCGAGGCGACTCTGAGCCGTCTCGCGCCGGGCCAGCGCAGCGCGCCCCCTTGCTGCATCGCCGGCCCGAGGCGCTTTCCCCTCGCCGGGGTACCGGTCAAGCCCGCGTCGCTGGTCCTCTCGTGGCACGCTGTGACCGTGCTCCCTAACCACTCGCTCGAGCACCGGCGAACGGGCGCGAAGACGCACGCAGAGCGCCTGGCGAGCCAAGACGGCTACTTCGCCCCCGAGAGCGCTTAGGGTTCGTAAACTCAGGCGGCCTCGTATTCATGGATGAGTCCGCCGAGGAGATCGCGACGCTGTAGTCGATTGGGCCCGCCCAGCGGAGCTGCGTCTCGACCGTTGGGTGGGACGAGGCCGAGCGCGCGGTGCGGCCTGTGTTCGTTGTAGTGGCGTCGGTAAATGCGGAGCACGTGCTCGAGATGGCGCTGCCCGAGGATGAAGATTCGGTTGAGGCAGTCGGCGCGAAGCGTCCGTACCCAGCGCTCGGCGTGAGCGTTCGCGTTCGGCGCGTGGATCGGTGTCCGGATGACCCTGATTCCCTCGGTGCGGAAGATCTCGTCGAAGGCGTGAGCGAACTTCGTGTCGCGATCGTGGATGAGGAACCGGAAGGAGTGCTCATCGCCGAGTTGCATGACGAGATTGCGCGCGTGCTGTGCGACCCAGCGCCCGTCTGGACGCGAGGTGGAGGCGATGTACTCGATCCGGCGAGTAGCCAGCGAGATGAAGAACAGCACGTAGATCCGCTGCAGAAACGCGGTCTCGACGGTGAGAAAGTCGCAGGCAAGCAGGCCTGCCGCTTGCGCACGCAGAAACGCACGCCACGACGACTGGCTCCGCTCCGGGGCGGGCTGAAGGCCTTCCTCACGCAGAACCTTCCGCACCGTGGTCGCAGACACCGTGACCCCAGACCCTTAAGTTCGCCGACGATGCGCCGGTATCCCCAGTGCGGGTTCTCGCGGCCGAGCCGCAGGATCAGCGAGCGCATCGACGACTCGAGCGGCGGCCGACCGGGACCTCGGTGCGCATACGTCCAGCGGCGCGCGACCAGCTGACGGTGCCAGCGAAGCGGCGTTTTCGGCTTGACGGGGAACCCCGCCCAAGCGACCCGCGGCAGTGAGCGACTCAGCGTCGCCAACAGCGCTCGGTCTGCCCGCGTCAGCTTCGGCTGCCGAGCTTGCCGACGCAGCATCGCGAGCTCATGGCGCAGCACCAGGATCTCGAGCTCCTTCGAGCGACGCGGCCGAGCCAGCAGCCAGACGAGGCCGAACAGGTTCCGCACGGCGAGATACGCGAACGACCAGAGCAAGCGGACCTCCCTCGACGACGACAGCAAGAGCGATGAACCTAGCCAGCTGCCCGCAGCGGAGGCCGGGACGAGTTTGCGAACCCTACGCGCTCCAAGACATCCATCCGCTCAGCCACGAGATCTCCGAGTGGGCGGACGACCCGTTCGTGAACAACTACGTGGAGCCGTGGTTGACGCCGACGGCGCCGCAGTGCGGGTGCACCGGCATCCTCGAGACGGGTGACCCGCTCGTCGGGATCGGCTTCGCGAAGGGCACGAACACGTTCCGGCAGGGTCCGAACCCGAACGGCTCGCGGAGCGCCGACGGGTACTACCACCCGGAAGACGAGGTCTTCCTCCCGTGGTTCATGCGCACTGCTCCGAACACCG
>JBKPAM010000041.1:0-15919 GCA_046726435.1 Actinomycetota bacterium | reverse complement strand
TCCTGCCGGTCGATCGTGACGACCGCGACGCCGCCGTCGCTGTCGACGCCTACCCACGTCACGACACGGCCACTTTGTCACGCAGGAACTCGACGATCTCGCTCGTCGGCGCGCCCGGGGTGAAGACCGCGGCGACGCCCTGCCGCTTCAGCTCGTCCGCGTCCTCGTTCGGGATCGTGCCGCCGAGGACGACAAGCACGTCCTCCGCCCCGTTCTCGCGGAGGCCGTCGAGGATTCTCGGCACGAGGGTCATGTGCGCGCCGGAGAGGATGGAGATCCCGACCGCGTCGGCATCCTCCTGGATCGCGGTCTCGACGATCTGCTCCGGCGTCTGGTGCAGACCGGTGTAGATGACCTCCATGCCTGCATCCCGCAAGGCGCGTGCAATGATCTTCGCCCCCCGGTCGTGACCGTCAAGGCCGGGCTTTGCAATGACGACACGTATCTTGCTGGCCACGTACATGAGTATATGAGCGTGAAATTGACCGTAGTCGGCTGCTCTCCGGCCTGGCCGAACCCCGGTGGAGCACAATCGGGATACCTGCTCGAGGGGCCGGGCCGGCTGCTGCTCGACTGCGGTCCCGGGGTGCTCGCGAAGCTGCGCGAACGGGAGGACTGGCCCCGCGTAGACGCGATCGCGATCACGCACTGGCACCTCGATCACTGGGGCGACCTCGTGCCCTGGGTCTGGGGTGCAACGCTCGGCCCGGGCGAGGGGATCGAGAAGCCCGAGCTGTGGGTGCCGCCGGAGGGTCGCGAGCTTCTCTGTGCGATCGGCGCGCGGCTCGGGCAGCGGGAGATGTTCGACGACGCGTTCCGCCTGCGCGAGTACGCGGACGGCGAGAGCTTCACCGCCGCCGGCTTCCAGGTGACTCCCCACCGCGTCCTGCACTACCAGCTCCTCGCCTTCGGCTTCCGCGCCTCCGCGAACGGGACGGTCATCGGCTACTCCGGTGACTCCGGCCCGAACGACAACCTCGCCGAGATCGCGCGCGACGCCGACCTCTTCGTGTGCGAGGCAACACTGCTGCGGCCGAACCCCGAGGGCGGCACCCGCGGCCACCTGAGCGCGCAGGAGGCGATCGAGGCTTTCGAGGCGGGCGGGGCGAAGCGGCTGCTGCTCACGCACCGTCCGTTCGAGCGTCCGCTCGAGGACTCGTTCGAGCTCGCGCGAGACGGGATGGAGATCGAGCTCTAGGTTGCTAGGTTCCGCGCGCTAATTCTGCGGAATCGGCGGCGTCCAGCGGGGCATCCAGTAGTCGATCAACCACTTCTTCCCTGCGGGCACCAGCCCGAGCTGGAAGGTCGTCGGGCGCGTGCTCACGCCCGGCTTTCCGGAGAGGCCGACCTCGATCAGGATTTCCTTGTTCGAGGCGTAGTCGAGGAAGTAGTTGACGTGCTTCGTGTCGACACCCGGGTACGGGACGACGGGGAGGTCGTGTGCCTTCCTCCATTCGGCCCGGGTGTACCCCTGGCGCATCCCTGGGCTGACGACAGGCCACGAGGCGTCGATGTTCTTCCGTGCGACGACCGTGGCGATGAAGGTCCGGATCTCGGCGCGGACGGTCGGGTCGAGCTGCCTGTAGGTCCTGATCGTGACGCCCTGCCCGTTCTTCAGCGCTTTCTGCTTCGCCGGAAGGGCCGGGTGGAAGTTCTTGCTCGGAGCCAGGTCCGTCTTGTCGCTCTTGCCGCCCGCGAACGCGACGATCACGGCCACGACGCCGACGGCGAGCACCACGACGCCAGCCCAGAGGAGGTAACGGCCGAAACGCGGTGAGTTGAGAGCAGCGGAAACCGAGTTCATGGGGTCAAGATGAGTAGACGCCCAGGATAGCCGGATTGTTAGAAGGCAGCCGGATTCTTAGAAGTCGTTCAGATTCGCGGCCGTGCTACTCGGGCCACAGTGCCTCAAAACACCGGTGTTTCCCGCCACGTCCCCCAGGTCTCGCGCAGCGCGTCGCACATCTCCCCGAGGGTCGCGTAGGCCCGCGAGGCGTCGATCAGGGGCGGCATCAGGTTTGCGTCTTCGCGCACGGATGCCTCCTTCAGCCGCGCCAGCGAAGCTTCGACGACTGCCGAGTCGCGCCGCGCGCGCAGCGCCTGCACGCGCTCGATCTGCTTCTGCTCCAGGGCCGGGTCGACGCGCAGGATCTCGATCTCGCCCTCGTCCTCGAGCTCGTAGCGGTTGACGCCGACCACGATGCGCTGCTTCGCCTCGACCTCGGCCTGGTAGCGGAACGAGGCCTCCGCGATCTCGCGCTGGAAGAAGTTCTCCTCGATCGCGGGGATCACGCCGCCGAGCTTCTCGATGCGGTCGAAGTAGTCGTAGGCCTCGGCCTCGAGGCGGCTGGTGAGGTCCTCGAGGTAGTACGAGCCGCCGAGCGGGTCGATCGTGTTCACGACGCCCGTCTCGTGGGCGATCACCTGCTGCGTGCGCAGGGCGAGCCGGACGGCGTTCTCGGTCGGCAGCGCCAGCGCTTCGTCGAACGAGTTGGTGTGCAGCGACTGCGTCCCGCCGAGCACCGCCGCGAGCGCCTCGAGGGCCGTGCGGACGATGTTCACCTCGGGCTGCTGCGCGGTCAGCGAGACGCCCGCGGTCTGGGTGTGGAACCGCATCAGCCACGAGCGCGGGTTCTTCGCGCCGTAGCGCTCGCGCAGCTCGCGGGCCCAGATCCGGCGGGCGGCGCGGTACTTCGCGATCTCCTCGAAGAAGTCGAGGTGGGCGTTGAAGAAGAACGAGAGGCGCGGGGCGAAGACGTCGACGTCGAGGCCCCGCGCGATGGCGGCGTCGACGTACGCGAAGCCGTTCGCGAGCGTGAAGGCGAGCTCCTGGATCGCGTTCGACCCGGCCTCGCGGATGTGGTAGCCCGAGATCGAGATGGGGTGCCAACGCGGCAGCTCGCGCGCGCAGAACTCGACCATGTCGGTGACGAGCCGCATCGACGGCTCGGGAGGGAAGATCCACTCCTTCTGGGCGATGTACTCCTTGAGGATGTCGGTCTGGATCGTCCCGCGGAGCTCCGCGCGGGGAACGCTCTGCTCCTCCGCCACGCAGACGTAGAACGCGAGCAGCATCGCCGCCGGCCCGTTGATCGTCATCGACGTGGAGACCTCGCCGAGCGGGATGCCCGCGAACAGGGTCTCCGCATCTGCGAGCGAGTCGACCGCGACGCCCTCTCGGCCCACCTCGCCGAGCGAGCGCGGATGGTCCGAGTCGTACCCCATCAACGTCGGCATGTCGAAGGCGGTCGACAGCCCCGTCTGGCCGTGCTCGAGCAGGTAGCGGAAGCGCTCGTTGGTCTCCTCGGCGGTGCCGAAGCCGGCGAACTGGCGCATCGTCCAGAGGCGGCCGCGGTACATGGACGGATAGACGCCGCGCGTGAAGGGGTAGGCCCCCGGGTAGCCGAGGTCCCGGTCGTAGTCGAGCTCGACGCGCTCGGGGGTGTACAGCGGCTCGTTCTCGAGCCCGGAGATGGTGCTGAACAGCTCCCCCTGGCGCTCCGGCGCGGCGTCGTAGAGCTCGCGTTTCCAGTCGTCGCCGCCGAGCTCCCGCCGGTCTTCGGTCGTGGCCATGGTGGGATTGTGCCCGTTCGCCGGTCGTTCCGAGCCTCGACGGCCCGGGTTAGGTCGTCTCTTGGCCTCCGCCGGGCTGCCAGAGCGGCTCCTCGCCGCCTGTGTTCGCCATGCGCGCGAGGATGAAGAGGAGATCCGAGAGGCGATTCAGGTAGACCGTCACGAGCGGGTCGATCGCCGTCTCGGCCGCGGTGGCGAGCGCGGTGAGCTCGGCTCGGCGGCAGACGGTGCGCGCCAGGTGGAGACGCGCCGCGGCTTCGGTTCCTCCCGGCAAGACGAAGCTCTTGAGCTCGGGGAGGGACTCGTTGTACCGGTCGCAGAGCTGCTCGAGCTCGTCGATCTGCGCCTGCGTGACTCGGAGGCGGTCGGTCTGCGACGCGAACGGAACCGAAAGATCCGCGCCGAGGTCGAAGAGGTCGTTCTGGACACGCGCGAGCGGGGCGCGCAGTTCGGGGTCGAGCTCGTCGAGGGCCAGCACGAGGCCGATGTGCGAGTTGAGCTCGTCGACGGCACCGTACGCGACGACGCGCGGGTCGAGCTTGGAGACGCGAGAGCCGTCTCCCAGGCTCGTCTCGCCCCGGTCGCCGCCCCGCGTGTAGATCTTCGTCAGGCGGACGGGCTCGTCTCGGCGGCGGGGGCTCACTCCTCGGCCCGCCTCCCAAGCGTCACGGCTTCAAGCGTCACGGTTTCGGCACGATCCCGTGACTGACACGTGACACTTCGAGAACTAGCCTGCAGGTGGGCGGGGGTGGTGGGACCCGCGTGTCGGGCGTGAACATAAGAGATCACCCCTGCGCGAGCTGCCGCTCGCGGAGGCCGAGGATCGAACGGGCGATCACCAGGCGCTGGATCTCGCTCGTCCCCTCGTAGATCTCCGTGATCTTCGCGTCGCGGTAGTAGCGCTCGGCCGGGAACTCCTTCGTGTAGCCGTAGCCACCGAGCACCTGTATCGCCTCGGCCGTCTGCCGTCGCGCCATCTCGGAGGCGAACAGCTTCGCCTTCGCCCCCTCCTCGGTGTGCGGCCGCCCCTCCTGCTTGAGCCACGCCGCCCGGTACACGAGCAGCCGCGCCGCGTCGATCTCGGTCGCCATGTCCGCGAGCTTCCACTGGATGGCCTGAAAGTCCGCGATCGGCTTGCCGAACTGCCGCCGCTCGAGGGCGTAGCCTCGCGCCAGGTCGTAGGCCGCCTGCGCGATCCCGAGCGCCTGCGCCGCGATCCCGATGCGACCGCCGTCGAGCGTCGACATCGCGACCGCGAAGCCCTTGCCCTCCTCGTGCAGCAGCCGGTCGGGGCCGACGCGCGCCCCCTCGATCGCCAGGTCGACGGTCGAGGACGAGTTCAGTCCGAGCTTCTCTTCCTCACGTGTCACCCGCACCTGGTCGCCGTCGAGGATGAACGTAGAAACACCCTTCGCCCCCGGAGTCTCGGGATCCGTGCGCGCGAAGAGCAGCACGGTGCCGCCGAAGCCGCCGTTCGTGATCCATTGCTTGGAGCCGGTGATCTCCCATCCGTTCGTGTCGGGCACCGCGGCGGTGCGGAGGGAACCCGCGTCGGAGCCCGCCTCGGGCTCGGTGAGGGCGAACGCACCGATCACCTCGCCACGCGCGAGCGCGGGCACGAACCGACTCCGCTGCTCGTCTGTGCCGAAGCCCAGGATCGGCAGCGTCACCGCGCTCGTGTGAACCGCCACGGTCACTCCCACACCCGCGTCCGCACGGGAGAGCTCCTCGAGCACGAGGATGTACGAGAGGAAGTCCGCGCCCGCCCCGCCGTACTCCTCGGGAATGCAGACCCCCAGGAGCCCGAGCTCGGCCAGCTTCCCGAACAGTTCCCGTGGAAAGCCGTGGTCGCGGTCCCAGGCCGCCGCGTTCGGCTCGATCTCGCCTTGCGCGAACTCCCGCGCCAGCGACTGGATCTCCCGCTGGTCCGCCGAGAGCTCAAGCATCATCGGGCCGCGAGTATAGTCGTGGCCGGTTTGGCCTCCGGAAGCGCTCAGGGCACGCTGCCGTGAAGCTGGTACGTCGATCCCGACCTGCGGCAGCGCTTCTTCTGGGCGTCGCGGTCGCGGCGCTCGCGGCTGGGTGCGGCTCGAGCTCCCCGTCAACGGAGAGCGTCGTCCGGGCGTGGAGCCAGGCCTTGAACATGGACGACAACAACGCCGCGGCGAACCTCTTCGCGCCCGGCGCCGAGATCGTTCAGGCGGGCAGGGTCGTCACCCTGCAAACGCACGCCGACGCGGTCGCGTGGAACTCGCGGCTGCCGTGCTCCGGCCGCATCGTCTCGATCAGGAGCAAGGGCCAGACCGCGACCGCCACCTTCGAGCTCGGCGATCGCGCGCACAGCCGCTGCGACGGCCCCGGCGACCACGCCACGGCGATCTTCCGCGTGGTCAAGGGGAAGATCACGCTCTGGCACCAGACGTCGTCGAACGCGCCGCCCGCGTTCTCCGCCTAGCTTCTAAGCGACGGCCAGCTCCCGGCGAACGCGCCGCAGGGACCGCTCGCGGGAGCGGAACGCCTCGACGACCGCCGGGTCGAACTGCTTCCCGGCCTGTGCGGCGAGCTCGCGGCCCGCGGCCGCCCAGCTCATGGCCTTGCGATACGGACGGTCGCTCGTCATCGCGTCCAGCGCGTCGGCAAGCGCGAACACCCGTGCCGCCGCCGGGATCTCGCCACCCGCCAGCCCGTCCGGGTAGCCGCGCCCGTCCCAGCGCTCGTGGTGCGAGCGGACGACGCCGAGGCCCTCGCCCTGCAGGAACGAGACGCCGCTCAGGAGCTGCTCGCCGAGCACGGTATGCGTCTCCATCACCCGCCGCTCCGGGTCGGTCAGCGGCCCGGGCTTCTGCAGGATCTTGTCCGGGATCCCGATCTTGCCCACGTCGTGGAGGATGAAGCCGTACACGACGCTCTCGTCGTCGACGATCTCGGGAGCGGCCACCTGGGCCAGCTCCAGCGCATAGTGGTGCACGCGCTGGGAGTGCTCTCCCGTCGAGCTGTCCTTCGACTCGAGCGCGCCGGCCAGCGCCGAGACCGTCTCGTGGTAGGCCGCCTGCAGAAGCCGCCGCTGACCCCGCTCCAGCTCGAGCATGTGCCGCAGATCGCGCGCGTAGAGCAGTAGCTGCTCGTCCGGCCGCTTCCGGCCACTGGCGCGGAAGGGCGTCGCGTGGAGGCCTGCGGAGACGCGCTCGACGACAGCGAGCAGCTCGAGCGGACTGAACGGCTTGAGCACGAGCGCGTCGGCTCCGACCTCCTGCGCCACGGCATCGGTCGCAAGGTCGTCGCCGGTCAGCAGTACGACGGGGACGTCGCGCGTCTCCCGGGAACCCTTCAGCTGCGCGCACAGCGCAACGCCGTCGGTCCCGGGCATGCGCACGTCGAGCACGACCGCGTCGGGCCGGGCGGCGGCAATGCGCTCGCGAGCTGCGACCGCATCGGGAGCCTCGTCGACTTCCACGTCGACTGCCTCGAACGTCGTGCGCAGGAGCGCTCGTAGCCCGTCGTCGTCGTCCACCAGCAAGAGGCGCAGCGGATCCTCCTTGGATAGCTCGGTTTGCTCGGTTTCTGCCATTGGACTATCGGCGCCTATGAGTAGATGTAAAAGCCCCTCTTGGACTTGCGCCCCAGCTTCCCCGCGGCGACCAGCTCCCGCAGGAGCGGACAGGGCTCGTACCGGTCGTCGCCGAGGCCTTCATGCAGCACCTCCATGATCGCGAGACACGTATCGAGGCCGATCAGGTCGGCGAGCGCGAGCGGCCCCATCGGGTGCGCAAATCCGAGCTTAGCGATCGTGTCGATGGCCTCCGCCTCGGCGACCCCGTCGTGCAGCGCCCAGATCGCCTCGTTGATGAAAGGCATCAGGATCCGGTTGGAGACGAACCCTGGGAAGTCGTTGGCGACCGCGGGGGTCTTGCCGAGCTCGCGGGCCAGTTCGGTGATCGCCTCCGCGGTCGCGTCGGAGGTCTCGCGTCCGCGCACGACCTCGACGAGTGCCAGCACGGGCACCGGGTTGAAGAAGTGCATGCCGATCACGCGGTCGGGACGCGTCGTCGCTGCTGCGAGGGACCTGATCGGGATCGAGGAGGTGTTGGAGGCGAGGACGGCCTCGGCCGGAAGCGCGGCGTCGGCGCGGCGGAAGACGTCCTCTTTGACCGAGGCGTCCTCGACCACTGCCTCGACCATCAGGTCGGCCGCAACCAGGTCGTTCACCGGCTCGACGCGCGCCAGCACCTCGTCCGGCTCGGGCCCTCCCTTCTCGGCGAGCCTGGCGAGGCTCTTGCGCATGGTCTCGACTCCACGCTCGACCGCCCCGGGCGCCGCGTCGTGCAGCGAGACGCTGCGGCCGGAGGCAGCGACGACCTGGGCGATCCCGCCACCCATCTGGCCGGCCCCGACGACGAGAACGTGCTGGAAACGCACGGGTAGGAGGCTAACGTGCGCGAATGGAGCCACGCGTGCGGCGAGCGACCGCGGAGGACGCACACGCGATCGCAAGCGTGCAGGTCGCGAGCTGGCGCGTCGGCTACGCACACGCGTTCCCGGCGGAGTACCTGGCCGGGCTCTCGGTCGACGAGCGCCTGGAGCTCTGGACGCGCGTGTTGTCCGACGGGGGCTTTGACATCTTCGTCGCCGATCGCGACGGCCGGGTTGCCGGATTCGCGTCCGCCGGGCCGACCGAGGACGCCGACGGGACCGGCACCCGCGGAGAGCTCTTCGCCCTGTACGTCGAGCCCACTGCCTGGGGCCGGGGCCTGGGGCGTGCGCTCCTCGCCCGCGCCGAAGAGGCGATTCGCGAGGCGGGGTTCGACGAGGCCACGCTCTGGGTGCTGGAGGACAACCCGCGCGCCCGCGCCGTGTACGCGCGCGCGGGCTGGAAGCCTGACGGCGGACGCAAGCTCCTCACCGAGACCGGGGTCGACGCAGCCGCGATTCGATATCGGAAGGCGGTCAGTTGATAACATTTCTGCACTGATGACAAGTGCAGATCTGTTGCGAGAAGCTCGCCTACGCGCGGGGCTCACCCAGGCGGAGCTCGGCCGCCGGGTACATCGCTCGCAGTCGCAGATCGCCCGGTGGGAGCGCGGCGACGTCAAGCCGAGCCTGGAGACGCTCCGCGAGCTGATCCGCGCGTGCGGCCTCGAGCTCACCTTCGGGCTCGCGATTTACGACGACTCGTACGACGAATGGATCCTGAGGGCGCTGAAGCAGAACCCCGCTGATCGGCTCGCGAACGCGTTCCAAACGGCAAGCGAGTGGCGCGAAATCCAGCAACAGATCGAGGCTGCTCGTGAGCACGCAGGCGGTTGACCCCATCCCGCTGCTGGAGGCGCTGCAACGGCACGGCGTCGACTTCATCGTCATCGGCGCCGCGGCGGCGATCACACAAGGCTCGCCGCTGCCGACCTACGACCTCGATGTCACCCCGGCACGCGACCCAGGAAACATCGACCGGATCGTGGCGGCCCTGGTCGAGCTCGACGGCAAGCTGCGAACGCCGACCGCGCCGGTCTCGTTCCCAATCGACGCGAGGATGCTCGCAGGTGCCGACGCTTGGACACTGGACACGACCTCGGGCCCGCTCGACCTCGTGTTCGTTCCCGCCGGCACCCAGGGCTACGACGATCTCCGCCGCGACGCCCTGCACGTTGACCTCGGCACCGGGACGCCCGTGCGCGTCGCATCACTCAGGGACGTGATCCGAATGAAAGAGGCGTCGAATCGCGAGAAAGATCGCGCGCAGCTTCCGGCCCTTCGCCGAACCCTCGAGGTGATCCAGCGACGCGAGCGCGAGGGCGAGGAGCGCTAGACCTCCAGCAGAATCGCGTCGCCCTGGCCGCCGCCCGAGCAGATTGCTGCGAGGCCGAGGCCGCCGCCGTTTCGGCGCAGCTCGTGGACCATCGTCGCGAGGATGCGCGCGCCCGAGGCGCCGATCGGGTGGCCCAGTGCGACCGCACCGCCGTTCACGTTCACCTTCCCCGGGTCGACTCCCAGCATCGCCGTCGAGTTCAACACGACCGACGAGAACGCCTCGTTCAGCTCGACCCGCTCGACGTCGTCGATCGACTTGCCCGCCTTCTCGAGCGCGATTGCGCCCGCCTTCGCGGGAGTCCTGGCGAGGTAGGCGAAGTCGTCCGCGACGTAGCCTTGCGAGACGATCGTCGCGAGCACCTCGAGGCCGCGGCGCTTCGCGAACTCTTCGCTTGTGACGACGAGCGCTCCGGCGCCGTCGTTGACCCCGGGCGCGTTTCCGGCGGTCGTCGTCCCCTCCGGGTCGAACACCGGCTTCAGGCGCGCGAGCTTCTCGATCGAGGTGTCGCGGCGCGGCCCCTCGTCGACCGCGAACGCGCCGACCGGCACGATCTCCGGCTGGAAGAGCCCCTCGTCGATCGCCTTGACCGCCCGTTCGTGGGAGCGCAGCGCCCAGCGATCCTGGTCCTCGCGCGAGATGCCGAGCTCGCGCGAGACGAACGACGCCTGCTCGACCATGTGGCGGTTGTCGAAGGTCGACGTGAGCCCGTCGTGGGTCATCATGTCGATCAGCGTCCCGTCGCCCAGCCGATAGCCGAAGCGCGCCTTCTTGAGCACGTAAGGGGCGTTCGACATGGACTCCATCCCGCCGGCCACGACGACCTGCACGTCGCCTGCGCGAATCATCTGGTCGGCCATCTCGACGGCACGGATCGAGGAGGCGCAGACCTTGTTGATCGTGTCCGAGGGAAGGTCGACCGGCAGGCCGGCGCCGATCGTGGCCTGCCGTGAGGGCGCCTGGCCGGCCCCGCCCTGCAGCACCTGCCCCATGATCGCGTACTCGACCTCCTCGTTCTCGACCCCTGCGCGGTCGAGCGCGGCCCGGATCGCGATCGCCCCGAGCTCGGTCGCTTCGTGATTGACGAGCCCGCCGCCGAGCTTGCCGAAGGGCGTCCGGACTGCCGAGACGATCACCGAGCGGGACACGAGATGAGCCTAGCGAGTGAAGTCGATCCCGGGCTCGAGGCGCTGCGCAAAGGCGGCGACGAGGCGCGCCGAGGCCTCGACGTCCTCGAGCGCGACGAGCTCCGTCGGCGTGTGGAGGTACCGCGTCGCGATCGAGACGAGCCCGGTCGCGACCCCGGTGCGGCTGGCGTAGGCGGCGTCCATATCAGTGTGGGTCTCACCGAAAGAGACGTTGACGGAGTAGGCGATCCCCTCCGCCTCGGCGGTCTCGACGAGCAGGTCGAACACCTTCGGGCTGATCGTCGAGCCGCGGTCGATGATCGGCCCGCCGCCGAGCTTGGCCTCCCCCCAGGCCCTCGGATCGCCGTCGGGGACGTCGGTCCCGCCCGTCACGTCCACCGCGAGCGCGACCTGCGGCTCCAGCGCGAAGACGGTCGTGCGCGCGCCGCCGTAGTCGCCCACCTCCTCCTGAACCGCCGCGACTGCGGCGACGTCGCCCGGCGCACCCCCCGCCCCCGCGACGAGCCGCGCCGCCTCGAGGGCCACGTAGGCGCCGAGGCGGTTGTCGAGCGCGCGCGAAGCGAGGCGGCCGTTCAGCAGCCCGACCGGCTCGCCGGCGATGACCGCCACGTCGCCGAGCTGCAAGGCTTTCAGGGCCTGCCCGCGGTCGCGGGCGCCGATGTCGACGTGAAGGTGCTCGAGCTGGAGCTGCTCCTCCTTCTCGTCCGGCTTCGGCGCCTTGCGCCACTTGCGCCCGATCACGCCCTCCACCCGACCTTCACGGGTGAGCAGCTCGACCCGTTGGCCGAGCAGCACCTCGGGCCTCCAGCCGCCGACTCCGCGGAAGAACAGGAAGCCGTGCTCGTCGACATGCGTGACCATCAAGCCGATCTCGTCGATGTGCCCGAGTACCGCGAGCAACGGGCCCCCGCGTGTTCCGGACACTCGTGCGACCGACGACCCCAGGGCGTCTCCCGAGACCTCCGCGAAGCCGGAAGCTGCCTCCCGCCACACCGCGGTGGCGGCAGCCTCACGCCCCGAGGGGCCCGGAGCGGTGAGGAGGCGCCGCAGTAGCTCGGGGACGGCCACCGCAGGAGCCTATTTCACTTGACGCTTGCCCACGCCTGCGCCTACCCTGGTGGAGATGACTCCCATCTCGCGCACCTGGGCCTGGTCTTGGCGCCACGAGCGGGGCGGGAGCGTCGGCTGACCTGACCTAGGCGTATCCCCGTTCCGCTCGCAGACCTTCCGCACGGAGGGTCTTTTTGTTTGCCGTGAATGCACTCACCGTCATCTCGACCGACCTCCTCACCCCCCTCGGGGCCTACCTCCGCCTGCGCGACGGCGGGAGCGCGAGCTTCCTGCTCGAGTCGGTCGAGAAGGGGCGGCTCGGCCGGCACTCCTTCGTCGGCTGCGGCTCGCGTCTGGTCGACGTGGACGAGGCCGAGAATTGCGGGCTGCCGGTCGTTGGGTACGTCAGCTACGACCACGCGGCGCGGCTCGAGCCGACGGTGCCGCTGCCCGAGGACGGACGCGGGTTGCCCGAAAGCCGGTTCGTCGTCGCCGAGACGCTGGTGCGCTTCGACCACGGGCTCGGGATGGCGGAGGTGCTCTGCGGCGATCCCGAGGCTGTGGCCCGGCTGCTCCAGGAACCGCTGCCGTCGGCCTCGCCGGAGCCCGGTCTGCGCCCCCGGGCGGGCTCGATGCGCCGGCTCCCGTCGCGGCACGAGTACGAGCGGGCCGTCGTACGCGCGAAGGAGCATATCCGCGGCGGCGACGCCTTCCAGATCGTGCTCTCGCAGCGCGCCGAGCGGCCGACCTCGGCGAGCGCGCTCGAGATCTACCGCTCGCTGCGCCGCGTGAACCCGTCGCCCTACCTGTTCCTGCTCGAGCTCGACGGGATCGCGCTCGTCGGCTCGTCGCCCGAGACGCTCGTGAAGGCCGAGGGGCGGTGCGCCTCGCTGAACCCGATCGCCGGCACGACGAGGCCCGGCGAGGGTGACGCGGAGCGGCTGCTCGGCTCGGAGAAGGACCGCGCGGAGCACGTCATGCTGGTCGACCTCGGACGCAACGACCTCTCGCGGGTCTGCCGCCCCGGCACGGTAGACCTCGCGCGCTTCCTCGAGCCGGAGCGCTTCTCGCACGTCACGCACCTCGTCTCGGAGGTAGTCGGCGAGCTCCAGCCGGAGGTCTCGCACTTCGACCTGCTGCGCGCCTGCTTCCCGGCGGGCACCGTCTCCGGCGCGCCGAAGGTGCGGGCGATGCAGCTGATCACGGAGCTCGAGGGTTACCGCCGCGGGCCGTACGCGGGCGCCGTGCTCTACACGTTGCCGGGCGAGGCGCTCGACGCCTGCATCGCGATCCGCACGGTGGTTCTCCACGACGGTGTCGCCCTGCTGCAGGCCGGCGCGGGGATCGTGGCGGACTCGGATCCCGCCGCCGAGCACGACGAGTGCCTGCGCAAGCTCGCCGCGCTCGAAACCGCGATCGAGCTCGCTGAGGCCCGGGGATGATCTTGCTCATCGACAACTACGACTCGTTCACGTACAACCTCGCGCACCTCTTCGGGGAGCTCGGCGCCGACGTTGTGGTGCGGCGCAACGACGCGCTGGATGCCGACGAGGCGGAGAGGCTCGCGCCGTCCCACCTCGTCGTCTCCCCAGGGCCGGGCCGGCCGGCGGACGCGGGCGCCTGTCTCGAGATCGTCCGCCGGCTCGCGCCCCGCGTGCCGACGCTGGGCGTCTGCCTTGGGCACCAGGCCGTCGTCGAGGCGTTCGGCGGCGAGGTCGGGCAGGCGCGCCGGATCGTGCACGGCAAGGCCACCTTGATCCAGCACGACGGACGGGGCCTCTTCCGCGGCGTTCCCGAGCGGTTCGAGGCCGGTCGCTACCACTCGCTCGCCGCGACGACCGTGCCCGGCTGTCTCGAAGTCTCGGCGACGTGCGACGACGGCGAGGTGATGGCGGTACGGCACCTCGAGCTGCGCGTCGACGGCGTTCAGTTCCATCCCGAGTCCGTCCTGACCCCGGACGGCCCGGAGCTCGCGCGCAACTTCCTGGAGGCAGCGACGTGAACGTTCAGCAGGCCCTGGCACGGCTCCTCGACGGGCACGACCTCTCGCGCGGGCAAGCGCGCGCGGTGATGAACGAGGTGATGGAGGGCGAGGCGACGCCGGCGCAGATCGGCGGCCTGCTCGTGGCGCTGCGGCTGAAGGGCGAGACCGCGGACGAGATCGCCGGCTGCGCGGAGGCGATGCGCTCGCACGTGCTGGCGGTGCGGCCCGGGCGCGACGACCTGGTGGACACCGCGGGGACCGGCGGCGACGGGGCGCGCACGATCAACATCTCCACAGCGGCGGCGCTGGTGGCTGCGGCGGCCGGTGCGGGCGTGGCGAAGCACGGCAACCGCGCGGTCTCATCAGCCTCGGGCTCGGCCGACGTGCTCGAGGCCCTGGGCTTCCGGCTCGAGCTGCCGCCTGCGCAGATCGAGCGTTCGATCGACGAGCTCGGCTTCGGCTTCCTCTTCGCGCCCACGCACCATCCCGCGATGCGTCACGCCGCGCCGGTGCGCCGGGAGCTGGCTACACGAACCGTCTTCAACGTGCTCGGGCCGCTGACCAACCCGGCCGGGGCGCGGGCGCAGGTGGTCGGGGTCTACGCGCCGGCATTGGTTCGGACCGTTGCGGAGGTGCTGGCGCAGCTGGGCGCGCGTCGGGCCTTCGTCGTCCACGGTGCGGGCGGGATCGACGAGCTCTCGCCCGCCGGTCCGAATCTCGTCTGCGAGGTCTTCACCGGCGAGGTGCGCGAGCGCGAGATCGACCCGCTCGAGCTGGGAGTCGCGCGCTGCGATCCCGCCGACCTGCGCGGCGGCTCGCCTGCTGAGAACGCGGCGGCGATCCGGGCCGTCTTCGCGGGCGAGAACGGCGGGCGGCGCGCGGCAATCCTCTTGAACGCGGCGGGCGCGGTCGCGGCGGCCGGTCACGCCGCGGACCTGCGCGAGGGACTCGACCTCGCGCGGCAGGCTGTCGACTCGGGTGCGGCAGCCGCCCGCCTGGATGCGCTGGTCGAGTTCTCGCGAGCTGCCGAGGTGCCGGCCTGATGGGGCGGCTTCGCGACGCGCTCGCCGGGGATGGTCTCGCCGCGATCGCGGAGGTCAAGCGCCGATCGCCGTCGGCGGGCGGCCTGCGGGCGGATGCCGATCCCGCCGCGCTGGCCGCCGGCTTCGAGCGGGCGGGCGCGGCTGCGGTGTCGATCCTCGTCGACGAGCGGTTCGGGGGAACGCCCGCGGATCTCGCTGCCGCCAGATCCGCTAGCCGCTTGCCGTTGCTCGCGAAGGGCTTCTTCTCCGAACGCGCGCAGCTGGAAGAGCTGCAGAGGCTCGGAGCCGACGCCGTGCTGCTCTTGCTGCGGGATCTCGACGACTCCCGGGCTCGAGAGCTGATGGGCGCCGCCGGCGAGCTCGGGCTCGACGCGCTGGTCGAGGCGCACGACGCCGACGAGCTCCGGCGCGCCGTCCATCTCGGCGCCGACCCGATCGGGATCAACGCGCGCGACCTCGACACGTTCGCGATCGACCGGCGGGCGCAGCTCGAGCTCGTCGAGGCCGCACCGCGCGATCGCGTGATCGTCGCCGAGAGCGCGATCGCGGCGCGGGCGCACGGAGCCGACGCGGAGCTGGCCGGGGCCGATGCCGTCCTCGTCGGGGCCGCGCTGATGCGGGCCGCCGACCCTGCCGCCAAGCTCGGCGAGCTGATCGCCAGGCCGCTGGTGAAGGTCTGCGGGCTGACGCGGGAAGAGGACGTCGCGGCGGCTGGGGAAGCAGGCGCCGACCTCGCCGGCTTCATCCTGGCCCGCGAAACGCCCCGGCGGGCCGCGGGCGTGCTGCCGGTGCCGGACACGATGCTCTCGGTCGCAGTCCACGTGGGCGAGATCACCGACGACCGCGCCGACCTCGTCCAGCTCTACGAGCGGGAGAACGGACATCGTTCACGCGAAGGGGTGCTCTTGCGGAACGGCCGCGTCGTGGCGCACGTGGTCGACCGGGCCTGGCGGAAGGAAGACCCGGGGCACCTCGCGCGGGCGCGGGCGGCGCGGGGCCGGGTGGTGCTCGCGGGCGGCCTCTCGCCCGAGAACGTCCGCGAGGCGATCGGACAGGTGCGCCCGTGGGCGGTCGATGCCAGCTCGAGCCTCGAGACCGCGCCCGGGGTCAAGGATCACGCGCGCGTGCGCGCGTACGTGGAGGCGGCGCGGTGCAGTTGACGTATGGCGCCTACGGCGGCCGGTTCGTCCCGGAGACGCTGATTCCGGCGCTGGACGAGCTCGAGGCCGGCTGGCGCGAGGCCCGGGACGACCCGAAGTTCCACGTCGAGCTGGACGAGCTCGGTCGCACCTACGCGGGGAGGCCGACGCCGCTCACG
>JBKPAM010000040.1:0-14721 GCA_046726435.1 Actinomycetota bacterium | reverse complement strand
CGGTGACCCGCCGTCCGCCGAGGCGGTCGAGGCGGCTCGCGCCGCAGCGGCCGACGCGTTCGCGCCGGTGGTGCCTCCGGTGGCCCAGCTGGCGCTCGCGGCCGGCGGCACCGCGAGGGCGCTGCGCCGCGTGGCGGGCGTGCTCGAGGAGGACAGCCTGGCCGCGGCCGTCGAGCAGCTCTCGGTGCTCTCGCGCGCGAAGATCTCGAAGCGCTACGGGGTCGGGCCGCAGCGCGCGGCGACGCTGCTTGCGGGAACGATCCTCTTCTCGGAGGCGCAGAGGCGCCTGGGCCTCCCGCTCGAGCCCGCCGGTGGAGGCCTGCGCGAGGGCTCCGCGATCGCGCTCTTCCGTGAGGGCGCCGCGGCGTACGGGTAGTCCGGGTCCCTAGGCAGGTGGGTCGAGGCGCTCCAGCACCTCGAACCCGTCCTCGTTCAGCTCGAGAACGGCGGTCGCGCCCTTCTTCAGCTTCGTCCCGAGCAGCTCCTCGAACAGGTCGCCGTGGACGGAGGCCACCACGGGCTCGGCCCCGGAACGGAGGAGCTCCACCGCCGCGCAGCTCCCGGCTTCTTCCGCCAGCGCCTCGTCCTCCTCGAGCTGAAGGCCTCGCGCCTCGGCTAGCGGCTCGACTGTCTGCACGCAGCGAACGAAGGGGCTCGAGACGATCCTGACGAGCTCGCGCCCGGCGAGCTGGTCGACGAGAGCCTCCGCCTGGCGCCGGCCCCGCTCGTCCAGCGGCCGCAGCCGGTCGTCGTCGCCCTCCCAGGTCTCGCGATGGCCCGCCCGCGCGTGGCGGAGGAGGTAGACGATCATCCCCACGCGGCCCTGGCCGACCGCTCCAGGGCGCGCCAGGCCTCGGGCAGCTCCGCCCGCGCCTCGCGGCGGCGAGCGCGCTCACGCTCCACCAGCCGCCCGGCCGCGAAGACCGCGCCCGAGCCGGGAGCCTCGCCGAGCAGCCCACGAAGGCGCGCCTCGGCGACGATCGCGTCCTGGTGCGCGCCCAGCACGTCCTGGAAGGCCTTCGCGCGCTCGACGAAGCGCCGAGCTGGCTTTCCGACCTCGGGCTCCGCGAGCTCGGCCGTGTAGCGGGCGCGTTTGCCGAGGATGCGCGCCCGGTGCAGCTCCTCGTCGCTCGAGTCCGGCCCCAGCTTTCCGGCAACCTTCCGCAGGCGCTTGAACTCCTTGCGGGCGAGCTTGCGCAGCGACACTTCGCCGCGCTGGACGTGGGGGCCGTGGGCGGCCTCCTCGAGTGAGTCGAGGAGGGCGTAGTAGCGCTTGCTCTCGAGCGCGTCGAGCGCGAGCGCCTGGGCGGTCTCCCGCTCCGCGGCCAGGAGCTCCACCAGCGCCTCGGCGGGCGCCCGCTCGGGCGGGTCGAGCTCCTCGATCTCCGCCCGGAGCCGGCCGATGAGCACGTCGAGGTCGCGACGCCGGCCGAGTGAGCCCCCGAGCCACTTCAGCTCGTCCCGAAGTGGCTCCGACCAGTCCCGGTCGAGGACCGGGCGCGCGGCCCGGAGGATCGCCCGCGACCGCCGAACGGCGACCCGCAGGCGGTGGACGTCCTCGGGATCGAGGTCGAGCCTGACCCCGGGGTCGTGGCGAAGGATCTCGGCGTACTGGCGCTCGAGCATGGAGCGCAGGCGGCCGATTGCGTCGCTTGTGCTTCCGGAGTCGCTCTCGATCGGCGTGAGCACCGGCTCGACCTTCGAGCTGCGCAGGAACGCAGGCATCACGGCGCGCACCTCCGCGGGCGGCCTGGTGGCGCTCCCGGGCTGCTCGACGAGCAGCGAGTCCCCGTTCGACCTGGGCAGCTCCAGTCGCCAGAGGCCCTTGCCGTTCTCGAGGCTCCGCGAGAGCGTCGCCTCGGCCAGCGCCAGCCTGCGCTCGGGGACGTCGTAGTACGTCACCTCGGCGCTGTTCACGAGGCCGATCGTATGCGATCGATCTGTGCTCAGGCCGCTCTCGCGGGCCGCCGCGCGTCGACGGCCGCCGGGTCGAGCCGGACGAGCGTAACCTCCTGTCCCGAGCGCAGGTAGTCGACCACCGAATCCTCGTCCTTCGCACAGGGCAGCAGCGTCTTCCAGGTCGCGAGGTGTTCGGGCCGGTGGAAGTCGCCGGTCGCAACCACGGGCAAACGCTCCTCGGCGACCCAGGCGAAAAAGTCGTGGCGATTGCAGAGCTCGAACCGATCGACGGCCCCGCGGGCCCACTCGCGCTCCTCCGCGAACCTGGCCGTCGTCCGCGGAGCCCTCCTCGTCGCCTGCAGCGTGTACGGGTGGGCCGCGATGAGGGCCGCTCCCGCCGCGCGCGCCGTCTCCAGCGCGGAGTCGAGGCCGCCGTCGACGCAGGCCCACGAGCGCAGTCCGACCGCGACCGCATGCGCTGATCGCCTCGGGTCCGCGTCCTGGCACGTCAGCTCGAGGCCGGGAATCACGAGCAGCCCGTAGACGTGTCGCGCGCGCTCGGCCTCCCCGTCGACCACGGCGAGGTAGCGCCCGTGGTCGGCGGCGCAGACGGAGCGCGCGCCGCCGCGCGGCCCGGTCGCGCGGCAAACGTGGTCGGTGATCGCAAGGACGTCGAAGCCCGCCGTGCCGTAGAGGTCGACTAGCTCCCGGGGAGTCAGCTCACCGTCGCTGAAGGTCGTGTGCGCGTGCAGCTCACAGAGGAGAGGCGCCGTCGAGCCGGGCATCGTGGCCAACTTCGCCGCAGCCGAGCCTCTTCCGTTGACCGGTCCGGTGACGAACCCGAAACACGGTGGTGACAGCGACACCGCCGGGGGAGCGAAGATGACCTCGATGCCCGGCAATCGGTTCGCGCTGCCGTCCGCCTTCTCGGGAACGACCGCGTGGGCGCGGAGCGCCCAGACTCCGCTGCGCGAGTTCCTGCGCACCGAGACCGGCGGGGCCGCGGTGCTGCTCGCGGCCACCGTGTCCGCCCTCGTGTGGGCGAACATCGACGAGTCGTCCTACGAGCGGGTGTGGACGACGATCCTCTCGATCACGGTCGGCGGCTCCGGCGTCGTCCTCGACCTGCGCGGCTGGATCAACAGCGGACTGATGACGATCTTCTTCCTCGTCGTCGGCCTTGAGGCGCGGCGCGAGTTCGACCTCGGCGAGTTGCGCGAGCGGCGGCGGTTCGCGTTGCCCCTGCTGGCCGGGGTGAGCGGCGTCGCGGTCTCGGTCGGGATCTACCTCGCCTTCAACGTGGGACGCGGCACGGCGGGCGGCTGGGGGATCGCGATGTCCACCGACACTGCGTTCGCGCTGGGCCTACTGGCGCTCGTCGGTCCGCGCTTTCCCGACCGCCTGCGGGCGTTCATGCTCACGGTGGTCGTCGTCGACGACATCGTCGCGGTCGTCGTGATCGCGACCGTCTACACGGAGACGCTCCACTGGATCCCGCTGCTGGTCGCGGTGGCCTTCCTCGGAGGGATGCTCGTCGCGCGCGTCTTCAAGGTTCCCGCAGGCCTCGCTTTCGCGACCCTCGGGACGGCCGCGTGGGTCGCGTTGCTCAAGTCGGGGATCGAGCCGGTCGTGGTCGGTTTGGTGCTGGGCCTTCTGACGTGGGCGTATCCCGCGCCGCGCTCCGAGCTCGAGCGCGTGACGGAGCGGTTCCGGGAGTTCCGCGAGCAGCCCACGGCGGAGCTCGCGCGCGCCGCACGAATCGAGCTCCGCTCGGCGACCTCCGCGAACGAGCGCCTCCAACAGCTGCTGCACCCCTGGACGAGCTACGCGATCGTGCCGGTCTTCGCGCTTGCGAACGCCGGCATCGCGATCGACGGCGCCTTCCTCGCGAGGGCCTTCTCCTCGCCGATCACGCTCGGGATCCTCTTCGGCTACGTCGTGGGCAAGCCGGTCGGGATCACCGGGAGCTCGTGGCTGCTGACGCGCCTGAGCCGCGGCCGGCTGCGCCCGCCGGTCGGCTGGGCCGCGGTCGCGGGAGGCGGCACGATCGCGGGAGTCGGCTTCACCATCGCGCTGCTTGTCGCGACGCTCGCCTTCGACGGCTCGCGGCTCGAAGAAGCCAAGGTCGGCATCCTCGCGGCCGCCCTGAGCGCGTCACTGATCACATGGCTGCTGTTCCGCGCGACGGCACGCCTTCCGCGGCGGCTGCGGATCCGAGCCCTGCTCGGCCCGTCCGAACCGCTCGTCGACCTCTACCTGGACGTCGACCCCGAGCGGGACCACTACCGCGGGCCGGTCGACGCGCCGGTCACGGTGGTCGAGTACGGCGACTTCGAGTGCCCGTACTGCGGCCGCGCCGAGCCCGTGGTGCGCGAGCTCCTCCAGGAGTTCGGCGACGTCCGCTACGTCTGGAGGCACCTGCCACTGAACGACGTGCATCCCAACGCCCAGCTGGCGGCGGAGGCGGCAGAGGCGGCCTCGGAGCAGGGCGCGTTCTGGGAGATGCACGACCTCCTCTTCGCTCATCAGGACGCCCTTCGACCGCGCGACTTGATTGCGTACGCCGAGCAGCTGGGCCTCGACGTCGAGCGCTTCACCGACGACCTCCGCGGGCACACCGGCGCCATGCGCGTCGCCGAGGACGTCGACAGCGCCGACCTGAGCGGAGTTTCGGGCACGCCTACGTTCTTCATCAACGGCCGGCGCCACTACGGCGCGTACGACATCGCCTCGCTGTCGGCGGCCGTCCACCTGGCCGGGGCGCGGGCGACCCTGCGCCCGCGGCCCGTCACCTGAGACTCGGCTATCTGTTCGCCCGGCAGCTCTGGGCGAGGTTACGGATGTCGCCTGCGGCGGCTTGCCGGTAGCTCGCGCGCACCCGCTCGAGCCCGCCGTCGTGTGCGTAGACCACGACCGGGACCGCCGGCAGCGGCGTGGGAATCCAGTTCTCGGATGCGCCCGCCGGCGCCTCCATGTGTTGTGGGCGAGCAGGCGCTTCAGCTCGGTGTGCGCGCGCCGGGCGGCGGCCGCGTCGTGCCTGTGGACCGTGTCGACCCAGTAGCACTCCCATGCCTCCCGGAATCGCCCCTCGGCTGCGTGGCGATCGAGAATGTCCGTCATACCCGTAACTGTCCTCGGGCGACGAAAGCGTTACCGGCTGGTCGACTCGGAGATGGTCGATCGCCAACGGCATCTCGGGCATAGTGCAGGCCGCGACGATGAGTTCGAGCGCGCGCGGTGGTCTGATCTCTCGGACCGACCCAACGAAGGCGAGGAGAACGGGATGCGCAAGGTGATCGTCAACGAGTTCATGAGCCTCGACGGCGTCATGCAGGCGCCCGGCGGCGCCGAGGAGGACCCGAGCGGCGGGTTCGCGCACGGCGGCTGGCACATGCGCTACATGGAGGAAGATCTTCCCATGCAGTGGGTGCTCGGCGGCATCGTCGAGGCTGGCGGGTTCCTGCTCGGGCGCCACACCTACGAGATCTTCGCGGCGTACTGGCCGAACGCCCCCGAGGAGGAACAGGTGGTCGCCGAGCCGCTGAACACGAAGCCGAAGTACGTCGCCTCGACCACGCTGAGCGAGCCGCTCGAGTGGCAGAACTCGAAGCTGCTCCAGGGCGATGTCAGCCAGGCGGTCGCCGCGCTGAAGCAGGAGGAGGGCGGCGACGTGCATGTGATCGGCAGCACCCAGCTCGTCCAGACGCTGATCGAGCACGACCTCGTCGACGAGCTCCGCCTGATGATCGACCCGGTCGTGCTCGGCGGCGGCAAGCGCATCTTCCGCGACGACGGGGTGCTCCGGCAGCTGCGGCTCGCCGACGGCAAGATCGCCGCCAACGGCGCGATCCTCGCCACCTACGTCCCCGAGACGCGCTAGCCCCTCGTTGCACAGCTAACGTCCGGCGGTGAGCTCCACGCGGGACCGCCGGACGAAGGAGTACGCAACCGACGAGATCGTGGTCGAGTGGGAGCCGCGCCTCTGCTTCCACTCGCGCTACTGCGTGACCTCGCTGCCGGAGGTCTTCGACGAAGCCCGGCGGCCCTGGATCGACGTCGACGCGGCGACCGCGGAGGAGGTCGAGGACGCGGTCGCACGCTGCCCTTCGGGCGCCCTGCGCACGCGGCGGCCCGGTGCTGCTCCGGTCAGGCGGCTGCGGCCGTCCCAGCTGCGCGCCTCGAAGGACGGCCCCTTGCTCGTTTCCGGCGGTGTGAGGGTCGTCGACGCCGAGGGAAATCTTCTCTACGAAGGCGAGCGGGCCGCGCTCTGCCGCTGCGGCGGCTCGGGCAACAAGCCGTTCTGCGACGGCACGCACCGGGAGATCGGCTTCCGCAGTTGACGCCGTGCTGACGCTCTACCAGACAGAGTGGTGTCCCTTCTCCTCGGCGGTGCGGGAGGTGCTGACGGAGCTCGGGATCGACTTCGTCGCACGGCAGGTCGAGCCATGGCCGCCGGAGCGCGAGATCCTGCGCGGCCTGACCGGTACCGACCGGACCCCCGTGCTCGAGACCGAGGACGGTCGGGTCTTTCGCGGGACGCGGGAGATCTTCGCGCACCTGCGCGAGCGCGAGCCGTGGCGGTTCGCCGCCGCCCACCGCCGGAGGTTCGTCGCGCACCGCGACGCCCGCGAGTCCGACGCAGCGGGGCAGCTGGTCGAGTACTTCCGCGGAACCGACGAGCTCGATGAGGCGGTCGGCTCGGTTGCCGAGGCCGAGGTGGTCGACGCCCCGGAGGCGAGCCGCTACGAGCTGCGCCTCGACGGACGCCTGATCGGCCTCGCCGCCTACCACCGCCGCGACGGGCGCATCGCGTTCACGCACACCGAGGTCGATGAGTCCTGCCAGGGCCAGGGCTGCGGCAGCCGGCTGGCGGAGGCCGTGCTGGAGGACGCCCGCCGCAAGGGTCTCGCCGTCGTCCCGCTCTGCCCGTTCATCGCGCACTACATCGAGCGCCACCCGGAGTACGAGGAGCTCGTCGCTTCCGGCTACCGCGAAGCACCGGTCGCGTAACCGTCGCCCGCGTAGTGGGGGAGCCGGGCGCGCCCGGGAGCCTAGACCGCTAGTCGCCCGGCGCACTCCCCGCCCGACTTCCCCACAGTACAGATGCCTTCGCGGCCGGAAACCCTGTGCCGAAGGAGAAGGCCCGGCCCGCCGCTGTGGCGCTCCCGACCGGCGTCAGGACCATGACCGTGAAACGTCAGTGAAACGTCAGCGGCGCCTGCTCTACTCGTGGCGACGGAGAAACGAGACACAGGACGCATCGCATGTACCGCGCATACACCACCCACGAGGTCGACACGCGCCGCCTCGCTGGAAGTGCCGGAACGGTCACGCTCTATCTCTCCCCCTCGGCGGAGGCTCGCTACCTTGTCGATGTGGCGAGCGCGCAGGGCGAGAAGGTCGCCAGCATCGCTGCCGCGACACCTGCGGAAGCGCTCGAGGCCTGCCGCCATCCCTTCGCGCGGGCCGACGTGCCGGACATCTTCAGCGCGGCCGTGTCATGACGGCCGCCCTGCCTCACCACATTGATTGCTGGCCGATTTCGACGCCGCCGTAATCGCAGCCCAGGACGTTCGCGCCGGAGACGGAGGGGCCCCGGCGCAACTTGGCCTGCGGCTAGGCGGCTTGATCAGTGGATATGGAGGCTGACTCCGAGCAGGACGAGCGGCCAGAAAATCACGGCGAGCATGCCCGAGATGATCTGCTTGGCGGTATCGACGTTGGTCCAGTAGTGGTGCGTGGCCGAGACGATGCCGCCGATCGCCAGGTAGACGACAGCGAGCAGGCTGAATCCCGGCCGCGATCGTGTTCGTGCAGGTGCGTAGGCCATGCGGTTGGACCCCTCCTTTTCCTGGCGCTATCCGCTTCGCTCCTTCGGAAACGATGGAGCAGTCTGCGCCGCCGGCTCGGGGCGCGGGGGAGAGTTCGGCCACCACGAGAGGCGGCCGAAGCTTGCCGCCAGCGACGGCACGAGGATCGAGCGCACGAGGAAGGAGTCGACGAGGATCCCGATTGCCATCACGAAGGCGAGCTCGCGCATCGGCCGGATCGGGATCAGCGCCAGCAGCGCGAACGAGCCGGCGAGGGTCAGGCCGGCGGTGGTGATGGTGCCGGAGGCCCTCGGTGTGGCGTAACGGATCGCCGCGCGGAACGGCCGCCGCTCCGCCTCCTGCCAGATCCGGCCCGCGATGAAGATGTTGTAGTCCGAGCCGAGCGAGAGCAGCAGGACGGCGGCCGCGAAGGGGACGTAGTACGTGAGGTCCTGGTGGCCGAAGACGTCCTGGAAGACCCACGTCGTGATTCCGATCGATGCCGTCAGGGCCAGCACGCTGGCCGCGAGCAGGTACAGCGGCGCGAGCAGCGCGCGCAGGAACACCGCGAGCAAGACGAGGTTCGCGAGCAGCAAGGCGAGGGCGACTCTCGTGATGTCTCCGTGGACGGTCTGGACGGCCTCGGCTGCGAGGGCCGTGTCGCCCGCGACGCCGGCCTCGGCGCCTCCCAGCCCTACGCGCTGCAGCATCGCGGACAGGTCGTCCTGCAGGCGGTGGAGCGTGCCGATCGCCCGGGTGCTCAGGGGATCGTCGTTCAGGACGACCGCGTAGCGCGCCGCATCGCCGCTTCGGTTGACGAACAGCGGCTGGTGCACCCACGTGGGCTGGTCGGCGACGCCGATCACGCCGGCCACGCCTGGGGTGTTCTGCAGGGAGGACTGGAACCGGGCCAGCTGGTCCCGCCGCTCGCCGAGGTTCGGCCCGCGGAGCAGGATCTCCGTCGGGGCGATGATCCCGCGCGTGAAGCCCTGGCCGGCGGCAGTGGAGGCCCGGGCGACCTCGTTCGACGCGGGGAGCCCGCGGAAGAGCGTCAGCCCCAGCGCGGTCGAGCGCGCCTCACTCGCGGCCACGATCAATCCCGCGGCCGTGACGACCACGAGCGCGACAGCGACGGGCCGGGCGGTGGCGACGCGTCCGAACGCGCGCCGGGCCCTCGACGGCTCTTGCGGCTCGGCGGCTCGCAGTCCCGGCCAGAACAGCGCCCGGCCGAAGATCGCGAGCAGGGCGGGCACCAGGGTCGCGGCCACGGCCATCGTGACGAGCACCGTCACCGCCATCCCCGGACCGAACGCCCGGAAGAAGCCGAGGTTCCCGATCACGAGCGACCCGGACCCGACGGCCACGATCAGCCCGGCCGTGACCACGATCGGGAGCACCGTGCGAGCCGTCTCGCGCGTCGCCTTCACGCCGGGGTCTCCTTCCTCCAGTCGCCTGCGGACACCGGAGAGGAAGAAGACCGCGTAGTCGGTGGTCAGGCCGAGCAGTAGTGCGACGAGCACGGGCTCCACCTCGCGCGGGATCTCGGTTCCCATCTGGTCGGAGAGCCACGTGAGCACGTGGATCGAGATCAGGTACGAGATCGCGGCCGCGCCGAGCGTGACGAGCGGCGGCCCGACCGCGCGGAAGACGAGCAGCAGGATGACGGCGATCAAGGCCACGGTCGCCGCCTCGACGAGCGGCAGCGCGCCGTTGATCTCGTCGAGCTCCGCCTGCCGGGCCGCGATCGTGCCTGTCACGCCGTCGACCGGGTCGCCCGCGGCGCGAATCCGCTGCTCGTACGTGTGCGCCAGGGCGAGCTGCGCTCCGGGGCCGACGTTCGGCCGGAAGTAGAGGTACGTGATCACCGTCGTTCCGTGCTCGCGAGACGACGGGAACACCCGGCCAACGTTCGAAATCGGAAGCGCGAAGGCGATGCTGCGCATGACCTTGTCCTGCCCCTGGTCGATCGCGACGGCGCGGCGCAGTGCGCGCTCCTGCGCGTCGCGGGAGAGCCCGCCCGGGTCGCGCTGGACGATCGCGACGCGCGAGAGAAGCGGCGTCCCGAAGACGGCAACGCCCTGCGCCTCGACCTTCACGGACTCCGAGTGCGTCGGCACGAGGCCGCCGAGCTCGGAGGAGGGGCGGTCGGTGAACGACGGCAGCTGGGTCGTAGCCACCAAGGCGGCGAGGATCCAGGCCGGCACCACGAGCAGGCGCAAGCGCATCAACAGCCAGGAGGCGGCGGCGCTCATGCCGCGCTCCTTCCCGCCGCCGCAGGATTTACGCGCCTACCAGGGCGGCAAGCTCCTTCCGGTAGGCATCGCGCTCGTAGTCGTGCAGCGGGTGCGGCTCGAACTGGTGCTCGCGGATCTCGCCGCCCCGGCGCATGTAGAGCGTCGGGATGATCGTGCCGGCCTCGTCGACCTCGACGCTGGCTGCCAGGGCGTCGGGACCGGGGGAGTCGAGGAAGCTCGCGAGCGGCACGAAGTCCTCGTCGCGGAACGCCCCCTCGGCGACCGAGACCACGCGGCAGAGGTAGCCCTTCTGCACCCAGAGCTCCGGCGCGCTGCTGAGTTCGTGAAGCAGGAACGAGACGACGTCGGTGACCGGCTGTCGCCGCGGCTCGTGCCCGCCGAGCGTCCTGGCGAGGTGATGGGCGAGGACGCGCGCGTTGTAGCGGAAGCCGTTCACCGAGGTCGAGCTCGCCCCGGCCCCGCGCTTGCCGATGCCGCGTGCGCCCTGCGACGTGTTTCCGGCGAAGAAGACCCCCGGCAGCGAAACGCTCTCCCAGAACGGCGTCAGCGCGGGAATGCGCCCCTCGGCGACCGTGACGAGCCCGAGCTCGGGCAGGTCTTTGAGCGGCGTCCTGAAGCCGGTCGCCGCGATCACGTCGTCGACGTCGAATTCGAGCGTTCCGTCCCAGGTCGTGCCGCGGGTAAAGACGCGGAAGCCGTCGGCGGCGCGCTCGATCCGCTCGATCGAGACGTCGAGGACGTAGGTACCGGGCCCGCCGCGCGAGTACTCGTCGTAGGGGTGGAGATAGCGCACTCGCAGCCCCGAAAGCGCGAGCGCTTCGGTCTGCACCGGCCGCGGCGAGCCGAGGACGATGGAGCGGGCCCACGGGAGGATCCCCTGGGCCACTTCGAAGCCCGAGTTCCGCTTGCCGACGACGAAGACGTTGCGGTCGGCGTACCGCTGGGGCTCCTGCGTCTCGACGTAGTGCGGCGCGTGCTCGAGGCCGGGCACCTCCGCCCACCACGGCTCGGTCACACCTATGGCGAAGACGACGGCTCGGGCGCGGTACTCGCCGTCGCTCGTGACGAGCACGACCCGCCCGTCCTCGAACCGCGTCGACTCCCAGGTGCAGCCGTAACGCACCTCGAGCTTGGCCCGCTCGGCGAAGGCGGCTAGACCGGACTCCATCTCGGCCCGCGAGGGCAGGTCGTAGGCGCGGTCCATCAGCGCGGGAACGAGCGCCTTCAGCTCGGGCTCGTCGGCGAGCAGGCTGTTGTGGTCGAACCACTCGTACTCGCGGGAGGTCCGCTCGACCGGGGAGTCGGGCTTCGTCCACGTGATCAGCCGCTGGAAGATCGGAAAGCTCTGGAACATTCCGGCCGGCCGCTCGTCGCGGGAGAGCACGGCGTGGGGGACACCGAGCCGCCGCAGGCAGTAGCTCGTCTGGAGCCCGCCCGGGCCGCTGCCGACGACCACCACCTCGTAGTCGCCGGGCGGGAAGGGGCGCTCTACGGCCGCCAATCGACCGTGCCCTGGAGGCGGCGCGCCTCCATCCGCAGCAGGCGCAGCATGAACTGCGGGCGATCGAGCAGGAGGCGCTCGAGCTGCGCGGCGGGGATCACGAGGCAGCGGAGCGTCGTCGCCGCGACGACGTCCGCGGTCGGCGGCTCACCGGTCAGCGCCGAGATCTCGCCGAAGAACTCGCCGCGCCCCAGCCGGAACCGCTCCTCACCGCGGACCTCGACCGAAGCCTCGCCCTCGAGGATGACGTAGAAGTTGCCGCCGCTCAGTCCGCGCCGCAGCACACGCTCGCCGGCGGCGAAGACGTCCTCCTCGTGCGAGTGCGCGACCGCCTCGAGCTGCGAGGGGGTCAGGTCGGCGAACAGGGCCAGCTGGCCGAGGGTCTCCGCGACGGTCACGTGCGACTTCTACCGCACCGGCGCATTCATTCGCGGTCCTCTCGACCGGGAAAGCGTCCTCCTGCTATCCGCGATCGCTCGGCGAGAGCACGCGAGCGGCGCCACACTGCTCGACATTCAACCCAGCTACCCAGTCAATTACGATCGAAGTCCCTCGTGCTCGAGCTCGACCTGAACGTCAGCGCGAACGAGGCGCTCGTCGAGTGCCGTCAGCGCGGTCTCGTCGTTCGCAGCGAACCCGAGTTGGCCGGGCGTCCCGGTAGCCACCACTGGCATCTCGGTTTCCCGGGACGCGCGGGCACGCTTGAGCTAAGCCAGTGGCAGAGCCGAGTCTGGGTGAAAGTGCACCCGAAGCGTGATGGCGGCTGGGCAACGGCTCTTGCTCGCGAGCTCAGCTCGAGGGGCCCGCGCGCGGTGTAACCGCGAACCCCGGGGTCAGATCTTGCACTGCCACATTCCTGTTCCGATTTCGCCACAAATCGTCCACACACTCTCGCCGACCGGCTTTTGCGCAGAATCGACACACGGCGTCAAGCTGATCCTCGACGAGTGGGTCAATGCAAGATCTGCCCCGGGTTCAAGGTCTGACCCCGGGTTCGTGCACGACTAGGAGGACGCGGGGATTACGCGCCGAGCGAGGCGCGTGAGTGCTCCCCCGGCGGCGAGGACGCCTGCCACAGCAAGGCCAATCATGTTCGTCTGGACGCAGGTCCGGCAGGCGTTGCAGCAAACGGCGGCAGTCGGCGCATGTTCGCCGTATCTCGCGGCAGCTTGAGCCGCGCGGCCCGCCCAAATCGTCCTCATCGGAATCAGAGTAGAGGACCCACGGCGCGGACGGCAAGGGCATCCGCGAACCCCGGTGTCAGATCTTGCACTGCACATTCCTGTTCCGATTTCGCCACAAATCGTCCACACACTCTCGCCTACCGGCTTTTGCGCAGAATCGACACACGGCGTCAGGCCGAATCCGCGACAAGTGTGTCAATGCAAGATCTGACCCCGGTTCTCGAGGCGTGGGCGAACATCGATCGGGTAGACCTACGGACATCCGAGAGGAAGGAGCCGACATGGCCACACGGACCACTGGGCCCGGGATTCTCGCCCCCGAGAACGAGGAGAAGCGCACGGAGATCCTCGAGCTGCTCGAGAAGGCGTACTGGATGGAGGTCGAGACGGTGATGAGCTACCTCGCCAACTCGGTCAACCCGGACGGCGTGCGCGCTCAGGAGATCCGCGAGTCGCTCGAGGAGGACATCCAGGAGGAGCTCGGGCACGCGCGGCTGTACGCGAACCGGATCAAGGAGCTCCACGGCATCGTGCCGGGCTCGCTCGACTTCAACGCGGAGCAGACGTACCTCCAACCGCCTGCCGAGCAGACGGACATCGTCCACGTGATCAAGGGCGTGATCGAGGCCGAGACCGGCGCGATCGAGCACTACAACCACATCATCGAGGTGACCGACGGTGTCGACTGGGCGACCCAGGACATGGTGATCGAGATCCTGCGCGACGAGGAGGGTCACAGGCGCCTCTTCGAGGGATTCCTTCGCGAATACGAGGCCGAGGGGAAGACCTAGCCGCCACGGCCTGCAGTCAAGCGACCCGCCTCAGGTCGCCGGTCGCCTCATGGCCCAGCCGCTGACCCTTCGTCGGGCTCCGGCTCCGACTCCGCCGCGGTCGTCTCCCGCACGCGGCGGACGAGATCCGAGGCCTTCGGCACCGCCTGCTCGTCCTCCTCGAGGATCGCACGGAAGGCCTCGTCGCACCACCGCTTCTCGTCTTCCTCGGGAGCGTCGCCGAGCAGGATGCCGATGAACCGCTCGGCCCCGTCAAGGCGTCCCCAGAGGTAGTCCTGCTCGCGGCCACGGCGGCTGAGGAAGGCGCCGAAGTGCCCCTTCTGCGCGCCGATCAGCTTCTTCTGCTTCGGGTCGCCGTCGAACGGAATCCGGTGCGAGTCGCGCGGGCTCAGCCGCACGATCTCGACGTGGTCGCGCTCGCCCACGTCGCTGAGGGCCTGGATCGGGTAGAGCAGCACGTCCCAGAAGGGGAAGCCGAGGTAGCGCACGAGCAGCTCCCAGCGGCGCTCGTCTGCCCAGCCATCGGTCAGCTCGATCAGCCCTGAGTAGAGGTCAGCCGTGAATCCGGCGAGCCTCTGCTTCAGGTACGTCTGCAGCGCGGTCTCCAGCGCGTCGAGCTGCGTGCGCCGCCGCTCCATGAACGCGTGCGCGTCGAAGCCCTGGTGCTGCATGAACGTGCGCATGTCGTCGACGGCGAAGCAGTCCGCGAAGCTGCTCTTGAGCGACTCGTCGATGCCCTCGCCCGAGGCCGCCTCGCGCACCGTTCCGACGGCTTCCCACAGGCGCCCTTTCGCGTCGTCGACCTGAGCCCGCTCGGGGTAGCCCTGCGTGCCGGCCTTTGCGTAGAGGTGGCTGAGCCCGTCGATGACGAAGCGCAGCCGACGCTCGGAGTACGCGAGGTCGAAGGCGAGGAGGAAGTCCAGCTGCGTCTGCGACGGCTCGATCCGCTGCTCGAAGAGACCCCTCGCCTCGGCCCAGGCGCGCAGGGAGCTGCGGGCCAGGAGCGCGTGCGTCGAGTCCGGCGGGAGCTCGCAGACGAGACAGGCGGTCTCCGCGTAGCGGTCGACGACGCCGCTGATCTTGAGCCGGACGTAGGTGGCGTAGCTGAAGCCGGCGTTACTCCTGGCCCCGTCCGCGGTCGTCTTTCGGATGTCGGCCAGCTTCGGGTCGGCCGGGTCCTTCGGTATCGCCGGCAGCGGGCCGGCGATCTCGCGGACCCGCGCGTCCATCGTGTCCCAGCTCGTCTCGATGATGTCGCGGATGCGCCGGACCCTCTCGTTC
>JBKPAM010000039.1:0-11534 GCA_046726435.1 Actinomycetota bacterium | reverse complement strand
CCGGCAGCCCACCCAGCTGCAGGCCGACGTAGAACGCCCCGACCGGCAGGAAGCCCTCACGGAGGAAGCCGGGGAGACCCGTCCGCAGGATGCCCCAGAAGCTGGGGTCGGGCATCTCGGCCTGCTCGGTCAAGCGGCCTTCGTCTCGGAGCGCAACCGCTCGAGCTGCTCCTGGCACCATCGTGCCCCCCATTCGTTGAAGTCGATTCCCCATCGCAGCACGAGGTCGACGTACGTCGGATCCAACCCGCCCGGCAGCGCCTGGATCTCGCGCAGAATCTCGAGGTACGCCTCGTGCCCGCGCTTGCGGCCCTCGAGCAGCTGGAGCGCATCCTCTTGCGGCACCGTGTCCGCGAGGAAGAGGCGAAGCAGTGATTCGTCGCGCAGCTCGATCGTGGTGATCTCGCTGCGCATCCACTCGAGCAGCGCCTCGCGCCCGGCCTTGGTCAGCGTGTAGACGCGGCGGTTGCGACCGCCGTTCGGCCGGTCTTCGCCCTCGACGAGCCCTTCCTCCTCGAGCCGCTTCAGCTCCGGGTAGATCTGCCCGTAGCTCGCCGCCCAGAAGAAGCGAGTCGACCGGTCGACGACGGTCTTGATGTCGTACCCGGAGCGGGGCCGCATCGCGAGGAGCCCGAGCACCACCGGAGTTACTGCCGTGAACTTCATACCGCGGCAAGATATATCTCGACGATGTATTTGTCAAGAGCCGCGGAGCCGGGTTCTGCCCGGTTCCGTTCGCAAACGTTCTTCGAGAAGTCAAATCCTCGGAAGTCGTCATGGCCCGCGACAGCGGGCCGGACTTCCGAGGAGATGCGCTGGAGAGGACTTGAACCTCCACGGGGTGTTAACCCCACAAGGCCCTCAACCTTGCGCGTCTACCAATTCCGCCACCAGCGCGCGGGGGCATTGTAGCCATGGTCTCCCCACCGGCCTCTCCGCGACTAAGGTACGGGACCGTGCGGGAGCTCTGCGAGCACGCAGTCGCCGCAGCTCTCGGCGCGGGGGCGTCCTACGCGGACGCGCGCGTGGTCGTCCGGCGCTCCCAGGTCGTCGGAACGCGCAACCAACGCGTCGAGCGCCTCGACGACTCGGAGACCGAAGGTATCGGCGTGCGGGTGCTCGTCGGCGGCGCCTGGGGCTTCGCGTGCGACCGGCGTCTCGACACCAAGGGCGCCGAGGCCGCGGCCGCCAAGGCGTGCGCCTTCGCCAAGGCCGCACCCGGAGGGCACCGCCGCGAGCTCGCGCCTGTCGAGCCCGCCCAGGGCGAGTTCCGCACCCGTGTGGAGCGCGACCCGTTCGCAATCCCGCTCGCGGACAAGGTCGAGCTCTGCCTGCGCGCGGAGCGGGCCCTGCAGCACGAGGACGTGAAGGTCACCTCAGCCTCGGTCCGGGCCCAGCGCGAGCACAAGGTCTTCACCTCCTCCGAGGGCGCGGCGATCGAGCAGAAGTTCGTCGAGTGCGGCGGCGGCATCGACGCGATGGCCGCACGCGACGGGATCGCGCAGATCCGCAGCTATCCGAGCGCACACGGCGGCGTCAGCGCACAGGCGGGCTGGGAGTTCGTCGAATCGCTCGGCCTCGAGGGTGAGGCGCCGCGCGTGGGAGAGGAGGCATCCGCCCTCCTGCGCGCCGACCAGTGTCCTTCCCGGATCACGACGGTCGTGATCCACGCGGAGCAGGTCCAGCTCCAGGTGCACGAGTCGGTAGGCCACCCGACGGAGCTCGACCGCATCTACGGCACCGAGGCGGCGTATGCGGGAACGAGCTTCCTCAAGCCCGGCGACCTGGGCTCGCTGCGCTACGGCTCGGAGCACATGAACATCACCGCGGACTCCACTACTCCCGGCGGCCTCGGCACATTCGCGTTCGACGACGAAGGTGTGCAAGCCGCGCGCGAGCCGATCGTGAAGGAGGGCGTCCTCAGCGGGTTCCTCACCTCGCGAGAGACCGCCGCGCGGGTCGGGAGCGGCTCGGGGGGCTCGATGCGGGCCGACGGCTGGAGCCGGATGCCGCTCGTGCGGATGACGAACCTCCACCTGGAGCCTGGCGAGGGCTCGCTCGACGAGCTGATCGAGGGCGTCGACGACGGCGTCTACCTGGAGACGAACAAGAGCTGGTCGATCGACGACAAGCGGCTCAACTTCCAGTTCGGCACGCAGATCGCCTGGGAGATCAAGGGAGGCAAGCTCGGGCGCATGCTCCGCGACGCGACGTATACGGGACAGACGCCGGTCTTCTGGGGATCGCTCGACGGCGTCGCAGGGCCCGACGAGTGGCTGCTCCACGGGCTCACCAACTGCGGCAAGGGCCAGCCCGGCCAGCATGCGCACGTCTCGCACGGGGCCTCGCCTGCGCGCTTTCGCAACGTCCAGGTCGGTTTCAAGCAGTGAGCGCCCTGGAGCTGGCAGAGCGCGCCCTGCGCGCGGCGGAAGGCGACGAGGCGCTCGCGCTCGCCCGCACCGAACGGTCGGGGATGGCGCGCTTCGCCGGCTCCGAGGTCCACCAGCCGACGCTGATCGAGAACGACGCGGTCGAGCTCCAGATCGTGCGGGACGGCCGGCTCGGGATCGCGTCGGCGAACCGCACCGACGACGAGGGCCTCCGCGCACTCGCCGCGCGGGCTGCCGAAGCTGCCGACAGCGCTCCGCCGGACCCCGACTTCCCCGGCCTCGCGGCCGCAGCGGAGCCTCCCGTTGTCGACGGATACGACGAGGAGACGGCCGCCCTCGGCGCGGAGGAGCAGGCCCGCCTCGCTGCGGCGGCGATCGAGGCCTCGGAGCTCGACCTCTACGGCTTCTTCACCAGCGGCCTCGCCGAGCTGGCGCTCGCATCGTCGACCGGCCTCGCGGTCTCGCAGCCGATGACGGACGCGGCAGTGCTCGCGCTCGCCGCCGTCGACGGCGCCTCCGGCTACGCGGAGCAGACCGGCTGGAGGGTCGTCGACGTCGACCCGGCTGCGACCTCCGAGCAGGCGACGGAGAAAGCAAAGCTCACGCGCGGCGCGGTCGAGCTCGAGCCGGGCTCCTACCCGGCCGTTCTCGAGCCACCTGCCTTCGCCGAGCTGCTCGCCTACTTCGCGTACGACGCCTTCGGGGCGCTCGGGCTCGTCGAGGAGCGCAGCTACGCGTTCGACAAGCTCGGGTCGAAGGTCTTCGACGAGCGCTTCTCGCTCGCCGACGACGCGCTCGACCCGCGCGGCCTGCCCAAGGCCTTCGACTTCGAGGGCACCCCGAAGCAGCGCGTCGAGCTCGTCCGGGACGGCGTGCTCAGCGACGTCGTCTGGGACCGCGTCACCGCGAAGCGCGCTGGCAACGGGCGGGAGAGCACCGGGCACGCACCGCCGAGCTCCCTGCGCCACTGGGGGCCGATGCCGTTCGCGCTGGCGGTCGAGGGCGGCGAGGCCGACTCGGCCGAGCAGCTCGCCGAGACCCTCGGCGACGGCATCTACGTGACGCGGCTCCACTACCTCAGCGTCGTCGATCCGCGCGAGGGCGTGGTCACGGGCATGACCCGCGACGGGACCTTCCGGATCCGCGGCGGGAAGATCGCCGAGCCGCTCGTGAACCTTCGCTTCACCGTCTCCGTGCCGGAGCTGCTGGCCGAGCTGCCCGGGATGGCCCGCGAGCCCGTGCTGCTGAACCACAACGCCTACTACGACGAGCGATACGCGACGGGCATGCTCTCGCCCGCGGTCGCCACCGCGCGCTTCGACGTCACCGGCCTGGGCTCCGCCCCAGGAATCTGAGAGCACGGGGGAACCCTGGTTCCCCCGTGAGCACCCTCCTTGCCGGCGGAAGCGCGATGCCTCGGTTTCAGGAGCCGCCGCTCCGCGCATTGAGGCGACCGTCTTGTATTAGTGCGCCTCCCGCGGGGCTAAGCCCGGCTCCGGCGGCTGGTCGTTGTTCCGCTCACGCACGGCGTCCAGGAGGCGGCCCGCTCGCTACTTTCGAAGGCTGACGCGGGTGTAGTCGACCGAGCCGAGCTCGTCCTCGCGCCAGCCGCGCAGGCGTGGGGAGACGAGCCTCGCGTCCGCGACCCAGGAGATCGGGACCAGCCGCTTGCCGCGCGCGATGGCGAGCAACGCGCGCGGCCGCGGGTACTGCGCCAGCAGCCGCTGGAGGTGCGCATCGGTGGCTCCGTGCGCGGTGAAGGGACCGAGGCCGAGGTCTCTCCAGGCCGCAACGAGCAGGTTCGTGCCGTACGCGTGCGTCGCGTCGGTGGGCTCGGCGAACCGGACCGCGACGCGCGGGAGCGACGGGAGCCGCTTGCGGGCCTCGCGCAGGGCGATGGCGGCCTTCGCGGCGCTCGGCTGCCCGCGCACCCGGAGGCTCTCCGCGGGCGGCGCCTGGAACTCCGTCACGAGCGCCTGGTAGTCCGCACGGTCGGCGGTGTCGTCGTAGGCGGCCCGGAGCTCGGGGTCGATCCTGCGGTCGAAGACGACCGCGTCGACAGCGAGCAGCCTCCGTGCCTGAAGCGCGGGAGCGATCTGCGGGTCGAGCTTCGCGGCGCGGATGTCGCCGAGGGGCACCGGTGCCTCGTCGAGCCGTCCCGCACGGAAGAGCCGTAGCGCCGTGTAGGGCTCGAGCTTCCGCACCTCGATGCGTAGCGTGTCCCGCTCTGCAACGACGCGCTTCGGGTTTGCCGAGACGAGCCGAAAAGGGCCGGGCACGCCCGGCGGGGCGGCCGCGACCTCTGTCAGCCGATACGGCAGGTCTCGGTCGGGCGAGCGCAGGACGACCACGAGCGTGTGCTCGTTCGGGGCCGCGATGCGCCGTGCCGGGACGAGCTTCGTCCGCCGCAGCTGCTGGGCGATTGCGCCCGCATGGCGGCAGCGGAAGCGCCAGGTCGCGCCGCTCGCGTGCCACCTCGCACACAGGCCCGGCCTCAGCGCTCCCGTCGTCGGGTCGGTCCGCAGCGGCGTCGTGAAGAGCATCCGCGCGAGGACGATCTCGTCCCGGGTACGCGCGCGACCGGGCTCGAGCGGCCAGAGCAGGTCGGCCAGGGCGATCCGAATCACCTGCGTCGGGCCCGAGACCGGCAGCGCGGTGTGCTGCTTCGGAGCCGAAGAGCTACAGCCAGCGGCCGCCAGAGCGACCGTCGCCAGTGCCGCGGCCCGGCGGCTGCGCACCGGCTACTTGAGCAGGTGGAAGAGCAGGACGGTGTTGCCCGCGAAAAGGAGTGCGACGGCGATCGTCAGACGCGTCAGGTTCCGCTCGACGATGTGCGTCCCGCCCTGCGAGGCCGGCGTGAAGCCCATCCCGCCCAAGCCGGTGTCACGGCCGGAATGCATGAGAATCAGGCCGACGAGGGCTGCCGAGAGCAGGACTTGGATGACTGAGGAGAGCTGAAGCACCGGCCAGCCAGGATACCAACGGTTTTCCGTCCTTCGGGGGCTGCGCTAGGCAGCGACTTCGCGGATCGCCTCGATCAGGTGCGCCGCGATGCGGTCCTTCGTCACGTACGCGGCCGCCCCGGCCTCGCGGGCCCGCGCGACGTCGGTGCGCGAGTTCGAGCCGGTGAGCATGAGGACCCGGCAACTCTTCTGCTCCCTGCGGATCCGCTTCGTCGCCTCGACACCGTCGACTCCGGGCATCGCGATGTCCATCAGGACCACGTCCGGCTTCAGCTTCAGTGCCTGGACGACCGCCTCGTCGCCGTTGCGCGCACGCCCGACGACCTCGATCTCGGGCTCGGCACCGAGGATCGCCTCGAGCGCTTCGGCGAACAGCCGATGATCGTCGGCGATCAGGACGCGGATGGTGGCGGCGGACATCGGTTGGGGAGAGAGAGATCTACTTCTAGAACGGATTTCAGCGCGTTTCGGCTGCGGCTGCTCGTTCGAGCACCTGCTCGACACGCCGGGCCTGCTCCCGTACGTCGTGGCGTTCGGCCGCGGCCCGGGCGGCGGAATTCGGGCACGGGAGCGAGGCCGCTCCCCGGAGCGCGTCGGCGAGGGCTTGGACGTCGAGCGGGTCGACGAGCACGCCCGCCTCGGGCGGAACGAACTCGGGCGGGCCGCCGATCCGTGTGGCGACGACCGAGCGCCCGCAGGCCATCGCCTCGAGCACGGCCTGGCCGAACGGCTCGATCAAGCTCGGCTGGCAGACGACGTGCGCCTGGGCGATCCGCGCCGGGATCTCGTCGTGCGGGACGGTGCCGGCGAGCTCGACGTTCGTGCGGCCCTCGAGCCGGCTTCGCAGCGGGCCGTCGCCGACGAATGTGAGCGTGCCCTCGTCGAGCCGCCCGAAGGCCTCCGCCAGCCGGACGACGTTCTTGCGCTCGCTCAGCGCACCGAGGCAGAGGAAGCGCGGGCCGCTCTCCGGCGCAGGCTCGACCCGGAACCGCTCCAGGTCGACCCCGGAGTCGATCACCTCGGTCTTGCCGCGGGCTTCCGGGACCTTCGCCTCGAGCTCACGGCGGAGGTAGTCGGAGACCGCGATGACGGCCGCCGCCTTGCGGATCGTCGTTCGTGTCAGCCGGGCGACACCCGGGATCGTCCCCACGTTGCGGACGTCGCGGCCGTGGGCAGTGACCACGAGCGGGGCGCGCGAGGCGAGCCCCGCAGTGAGCCCGGCAGGGACGAGGAAGTGCGCGTAGACGACGTCCGGCCGAAAGCGGCGCGCGGCCCGCACGGTGCGCGCGGCGAGGGTCGCGTAGCGGCGCTTCCCGCCGGAGCGGGTGTCGAGAACCGCCCGCTCGACCTCGTGTCCCCGGTCGCGCAGCGCGCGCTCGAGCTGCGCGACGAACACGCCGAGGTCGGGCTCGCGCGGGCCCGGGTACATCTGCGAGACGAGGAGGATCCGCACTTCGTGGGGCCCTAGCTTGACGCTTCCGCAGGCTTGACGCTTTCGACACACCTGCGTGACACGGGGTGCGGATTTCGCCCATATGCTCGCCTCGGGGAGGAGGCCGGGCGAACCGAACCAAGGGAAGCGCTCTCGGCAGGCCGGGCTAGGGCGCGCGCTGCGCGTCGTACATGCCGAACTCCTCGCGCAGGACGTTGCAGATCTCGCCGATCGTGCAGCGCGCAGCCAAGGCCGATCGCAGCGAAGGCAACAGGTTCTCGGTTCCCCGCGCCACCTCCCGCACACGGGCGAGAGCCGCCTCCGCCCCCGCCGAGTCCCGCTCGGCCCGGACACGCTTCGTCCGCTCGAGCTGGCGCCGCTCCGCCTCCGGGTCGATCTGCTGGAGCTCGATCTGCTCCGGCTCGGCCTCTTCGTAGCGATTGACCCCAACGATGACGCGCTCGCCCGATTCGACCTCCTGCGCGTAGCGGAACGCCGCCTCCTCGATTTCGCCCTGCACGAAGCCCTGCTCGATCGCCGCGACCGCGCCGCCGAGCTCGTCGACGCGGTCGATCAGCTCCCGCGCCCGACCCTCGAGCTCGTCGGTCAGCGACTCGACGAAGTACGAGCCGCCGAGCGGGTCGGCAGTGTCGGTGCCGCCGGCCTCGTGAGCGAGCAATTGCTGCGTCCGCAGCGCGATCCGTGCGGAGCGCTCGGTCGGCAGAGCCAGCGCCTCGTCGAAGGCGTTCGTATGCAGCGACTGCGCGCCGCCGCAGACCGCCGAGAGCGCCTGGACCGCCACACGTACCACGTTGTTCTCGGGTTGCTGCGCCGTCAGCGTTGAGCCGCCGGTCTGGGCGTGGAACCGCAGCGCAAGGGCGCGGGTATTCGTCGCCCCGAACCGCTCGCGCATGATCTCCGCCCACAGCCGCCGCGCAGCGCGGAACTTCGCCACCTCCTGGAAGAAGTGGTTGTGCGCGTTGAAGAAGAACGACAGCCGCTCGCCGAACTCGTCGGGCGAGAGACCCGCGTCGACGGCGGCCTGCGCGTACGCGATCCCGTTGGTGAGCGTGAAGGCGAGCTCCTGCACCGCGGTCGAGCCCGCCTCTCGGATGTGGTAGCCGGAGATCGAGATCGTGTTCCAGGACGGCAGCCGCTCGGCGCAGTAGGCGAAGAGGTCGGTCGTCAGCCGCATCGAGGGCCGCGGCGGGAAGATGTAGTTCCCACGCGCGATGTACTCCTTGAGGATGTCGTTCTGGACGGTGCCGCGCAGCTTCTCGGGCGGAACGCCCTGGTCCTCGGCGACGAGCTCGTACAGCAGGAGCAGCAGCGCGGCGGGCGCGTTGATCGTCATCGACGTCGAGACCCGGTCGAGCGGGATGCCGTCGAGGAGCAGCTCCATGTCCGCAATCGAGTCGATGGCGACGCCGGTCCGCCCCACTTCCCCCTGAGCGCGTTCGTCGTCGGAGTCGTAGCCGAGTTGCGTCGGGAGGTCGAACGCGACCGAGAGCCCCGTCTGCCCGCGCTCGAGCAGGTAGCGGAAGCGCTCGTTCGTCTCCTCCGCCGACGCGAAGCCCGCGTACTGGCGGATCGTCCACGGCCTCCCCCGGTACATGTCGCGGTACGGGCCGCGTGTGAATGGAAACTCGCCCGGAGCCTCGAGCTCGCCGGGCGCATCGTCCGCCGAGTAGACCGGCTGTACCTCGATCCCGGAGTCGGTCTCCCGCCGGTCGGTCGTCGCCATGATCGAATCGTACGCGCCGCTAAACGCGGCCACGCATCACCACCGTGCTCCACTCGGGCGCCGGGACGAAGCCGAGCTTCTCGTTCAGGCGGCGCATCGGCTCGTTGCGCTCCTCGCTCTCCGTGAGGAGCCGCGGGAAGCCCGTCCGCTTGGCCGCGGCGATCTCCGCCCGCTTCAGCGCGGCCGCGACACCCTTCCGGCGCCAGTCCCGCCGCGTGGCGGTGAGGCCGTGGAAGACGTCGTCGCCGTACACCTGCAGGCCCGCGTAGCCCACGACCTCGTCGCCGGCGAGCGCGAGGAAGCAGAGCTCCGGCCGCCGCACCGGCTTGTCGATCTCGTGCGCGCGCCACTCCTCGTACGTCTGCACGCCCGACGAGCCGGGGATGTCCTCATCGGCCTGGACGGCGATCGAGTACATCTCGTCCAATCGGTCTGGCTCTTCGACCCGCGTGGCGATGCGGACGCCGGCCGGGGGCTCCACCGCGGGAGGCTCGATCGGGTCGAGCTCAAGGACGAGCGCCTGCTCGCCGCCGACCTTGACGAACCCGCGGTGCTCCAGGAACGAGCGAGAATCGTGGTCGCTCTCCTTCACCTCTCCCTGAAGCTCGGCTCTGCCGAAGCCGCGCGCCCGCGCCGAGATGTCGGCGAGCATCGCCGCACCGATTCCGCGCCGTCGCCGCGCAGGGACGACTGCGACGTCGCCGACTGCGTGGTTCGTCCACGGCTCGACGAACCCGCACGCCACGGGCTCGTCGGCGAGCCGGGCGACGAGGTAGACGAGGTCGGCCTTCGACTCCAGGTTGAAGCGGAGAATCTCGACCGTTGGGTGCGCCTCGGGAGTGACGAGGCCGCGGACGCGGATCATCGCCTCGAGATCGGCGTCGGTCTCCGCAGGTGTGATCGCGAGCTGTAACAGCTCGGCTGCGTGCATGTGATGTCCTCCTGAGTAGGCGGTGCTAGCGGGCGAAGCGGTTGTCGGACATACACACCACCTCCTCGTGGCGGCGAACGGCGCCGCCGGAGACGCAGCTGATTCTAGGGTTAGGCGCGATGAACGTCGAGGTGCGCCTGTTCGCGGGCCTGCGCGAGCGCGCCGGGTGGGGCCGGCGTACGGTCGAGGGCGTCGCACGGGTGCGCGACGTGTGGCCCGCCCTCGGGCTCGGCGAGGAGCCCGAGGGGTTGCTCTACGCCGTCAACCGCGAGTACGCCGACGGCGGCCGCGAGCTGCGCGACGGCGACGAGGTCGCGCTGATCCCGCCGGTCTCGGGCGGCGCCTTCCGTGTCACCGAGGAGCCGCTCTCGCTGGAGGCCGTCACATCGGAGGTCGCGAACGAGCGCGCCGGCGCGATCGCCACCTTCACGGGCACCGTGCGGCGGCAGTCGCGGGGCCGGGAGGTCGTCAACCTCGAGTACGAGGCCTACGCTGAGATGGCCGAGGAGGTGATGGCGCAGATCGCCCGCGACCTCGAGGCGCGCTACGACCTGTGCGCCCTTGCGATCCACCACCGCGTCGGGCGGCTCGAGATCGGCGAGGCAAGCGTCGTGATCGCCGTCTCCGCGGCGCACCGCCAGGACGCGCTCGCTGCATGCAAGGACGCGATCGACTGGCTCAAGGAGACGGTGCCGCTCTGGAAGAAGGAGGTCTACGAAGGCGGCGAGGAGTGGATCGGCCGCGGCTCCTGAACTAGCGCCGCCGGAAGGCGGTTCGCAGGGCGTTGCCACGGGTCTGGAGTGCGAGCTGCACCGCGGCGGCTGCATCGAGGCGGCCCCAGCCGAGCTCCGGGTTCCAGCTCGTCCCGTCCGCGCTCTGCTTCAGCACCTGTACGACCTGGCACCTGGTCAAGCGGGGGTTCGCCGCCCAGACCAGCGCTGCCGTCCCGGCGACTTCGGGCGCGGCGAACGACGTTCCGCTCGCCCATCCGTACGAGCCGGGCGAGCTCCAAGGGAGCTCGGCATGCGGCCAGTCGGAGTCGGCCGACTCCGCGGCGAAGACGTTCTCGCCCGGCGCGGCAAGCGAGAGGTACGAGCCGGTGTTCGAGAAGTCGGCGCGCCTGCCGTCCATCGAGGTCGCACCGACGGCCAGGCCGATCCCGCCTCGGCCGTACGAGCCGACCGGCTGCAGAAGCGCGGCCGGAAACTCCGGCCGGTTGCCGTCGGCGTGCTCGTTGCCCGCCGCCGCCACGATCAGGACACCCTGCCGCGCTGCCCAGCGGATCGCGCGCTGCTCCACCTGCGAGGTCGCAGGACCGCCGATCGAGAGATTGATGATCTTCGCGCCGTGCCTGACGGCGTACACGATCGCCGCGGCCTCGTCGACGTCGGTGATGAACCCGTCGCGGTCGATCGCCTGGACGACGAGGAGCTTCGCGTCGCCGCCGAACCCGGAGATGCCGACGCCGTTGCCGATCGAGCCGGCCGCGAGGGACGAGACGAACGTGCCGTGGCCCAGCCGGTCGCGCACGTCGTTGGAGCGCGAGAGGACGCTCCAGGTCGCGGGGGCCTTGTCGCCGACGTCAGGGGCCCGGAGGTCGGCGCCGCTGTCGATGACCGCGATCTTCACCCGGGCCGCGGCGCGCAGCACCCACTCGGGCACCTCGGCCATCCTCGCGGCGTCCCACTGCCACTCCCAGGCGACGCCCGGGAGGAAGGTCTCCGCGAGCGCCGGCTCGTCGACGGTCATCGCCCGGCGGAGGACAGGGCGCTGCCCGACCGGGCGTGCCGTCTCGACGACGGCGCTGCGAAGAGCCGGGAGTGTGCGCACGACGCGGGCGCCCGAGCGCTCGAGCGCTGCGAGCTCCGTCGCGGAGCCGTAGGAGACGACCTGCCGCGTCGCGGAGCTCGAGGCCGACGTCGCGGTCGGCGCCGCGAGAAGCGCAACCACGGCCGCCGCGCACAGAGCTCGAAGGACGGCGCTCACATGCGGAGCTATCGGCCGGCTTCACGCGAGCGAGCACCCTTGGACGAGGGATGGCACGTTCGGGCCGGTTTTCACACATTCGGCACAC